>NZ_QETI01000011.1:0-166880 GCF_003105075.1 Comamonas sp. JNW | reverse complement strand
GCAATGATCTTGGCAACCACGCCAGCGCCCACGGTACGGCCGCCTTCGCGAATAGCGAAACGCAGACCTTCTTCCATAGCGATGGGGTTGATCAGCTTGACGGTGATCGACACGTTATCGCCAGGCATCACCATTTCCTTGTCAGCTGGCAGCTC
Organism: Comamonas sp. JNW; assembly: GCF_003105075.1. NCBI lineage: Bacteria > Pseudomonadati > Pseudomonadota > Betaproteobacteria > Burkholderiales > Comamonadaceae > Comamonas > Comamonas sp. JNW. Next base: position 166,725 of record NZ_QETI01000011.1, on the reverse strand, counting down.
GATGGCGCCGGTCACGTCCGTGGTACGGAAGTAGAACTGAGGACGGTAGTTGTTGAAGAAGGGGGTGTGGCGGCCGCCTTCGTCCTTGCTCAGCACATACACTTCAGCGGTGAAGTGGGTGTGTGGCTTGATCGAGTTAGGCTTGCACAGCACTTGGCCACGCTCCACGTCTTCACGCTTGGTGCCGCGCAGCAGCAGGCCAACGTTGTCACCAGCTTGACCTTGGTCCAGCAGCTTGCGGAACATTTCCACGCCGGTCACGGTGGTCTTGACGGTGTCCTTGATACCGACGATTTCGATTTCTTCGCCGACCTTGATGATACCGCGCTCGATACGGCCGGTCACCACGGTACCACGACCGGAGATGGAGAACACGTCTTCCACGGGCATCAGGAAAGCACCGTCCACAGCGCGCTCTGGCGTTGGGATGTAGGTGTCCAGCGCTTCAGCCAGACGCAGGATAGCGGGTTCACCCTTGTCGGATTGGTCGCCTTCCAGAGCCAGCTTAGCCGAGCCGCGGATGATGGGGGTGTCGTCACCTGGGAAATCGTACTTGTCCAGCAGTTCGCGGACTTCCATTTCCACCAGCTCCAGCAGCTCTTCGTCATCCACCATGTCGCACTTGTTCAGGAACACGATGATGTAAGGCACGCCCACCTGGCGAGCCAGCAGGATGTGTTCACGGGTCTGGGGCATGGGGCCGTCAGCAGCCGAGCAAACCAGAATAGCGCCGTCCATCTGGGCAGCGCCGGTGATCATGTTCTTCACATAGTCGGCGTGACCTGGGCAGTCCACGTGAGCGTAGTGGCGGTTAGCCGTTTCGTACTCAACGTGTGCGGTATTGATGGTGATGCCGCGTGCCTTTTCTTCAGGAGCAGCGTCGATTTCGTCGTACTTCTTGGCTTCGCCGCCGAACTTGGCAGACAGCACGGTTGCGATAGCAGCCGTCAGCGTGGTCTTGCCGTGGTCCACGTGACCAATGGTGCCCACGTTCACGTGCGGCTTGGTGCGCTCGAATTTTCCTTTTGCCATTCTAGACTCCGAAAAAACCTAAACCTAATGGGATATAGCGCAACAAGAACCGTGCGCACTTAAATATGGTGCCCATGGGCAGGATCGAACTGCCGACCTCCCCCTTACCAAGGGGGTGCTCTACCACTGAGCCACATGGGCAATTTTTTCAAATTGCAACAGGATCGCTTTACTGCAGACTGGAGCGGGAGACGGGAATCGAACCCGCGTCATTAGCTTGGAAGGCTAGGGTTCTACCATTGAACTACTCCCGCATCAACCGCGCCAGAAGCGCAATTGCTGCAAAGCTTTCTTCTTCAACCATTTCTGGTGGAGGGGACTGGATTCGAACCAGTGTAGGCGTAAGCCAACAGATTTACAGTCTGCCCCCTTTAGCCACTCGGGCACCCCTCCGAAGAAGAACTAGATTGTAGCATCATTTTTGGCTGTTTTTAGAAACTTCCGATTTCTCGCAAATTTCTTCAAGGGACGCAACCCGAACAAACCCGAAAACAATGCTTCACTCTATATAAAAAGCCCCGAGACCTGAATCTCGAGGCTCTTAACTGGTGCGGCTGGCAGGAATCGAACCCACGACCCCTTGGTTCGTAGCCAAGTACTCTATCCAGCTGAGCTACAGCCGCTAAGCTGCGTATTGTAGGCGGTTTTTGAGTGCCTCAGACGAATCGGCCAGGTTTTTTCAAAAAATCGTGCGAAAACCGGGCGATCCGTCGCAGCGATGGCGCACATGGGGCCTCTTTGGTGCCTGCAGAGACACATAGCAATGCCCAACCAGCGACACGCAAAGGCCTGGTAGCCACCGCTGCGCAACGCCTCCCTCCGCAGAATGCAGCCCCATCTGCAGCCGGGCAACCCAACATCCGCACACCAGCAGCACCCAATAGGCACCAGGCACCAGGCAACAAAAAACCCGCACTGCGGCTCCACAGGCGGGTTGGTGCTGCTCTGGCAGCACACAAAGAAGGCGTTGGTGCGGCTGGCGGGGATCGAACCCACGACCCTTGGCTTCGGAGGCCAATACTCTATCCACTGAGCTACAGCCGCACAAGCTGCAGACGCCAGGCGCTGCAGATCAACCCGCAGATTATGGCATGGCTTGGATGCCCTGGCCGTTCAGTTGTCGCGCGGCATCGCACCTGTTGCCGGCACCACCAGCCTTCAGGCACCCGCAGGCAGCTTGCCGGGGCCAAAGCCCAGGCCTGCCAGATAGGCTTCGACCGCTTTTTCACCCATGCTGCGCAGCGGAAAGTTGCCCTCATTGAGCACCCAGCCATGGATCAGCCCCACAAACAGGGAGTGCAAGCCCAGCGCCGCCTCCTGGGGCGTCATCTGCATCTGCACCCGGTCCCGGCTGGCGGCCTCTTCCAGATCCGCGGCAAATTTGCGCTGCGAGCAGGCAAAACTCTCGACATGGCCTTCGCGCACACTCTCTAGCTCACCGACGTATTCGAGCTTGAACAGCGCCGTGTCAAATACCTTGCGGCGGCGTTCATCCCCATCCATACTGTCGAACACCGCATAGATGGACCGGCGAATGCGGTCTAGCGGTGCGAGGTCACCGTATTTGTCATCACAAATTTCCTCGAAGGGCATGCAAATGCGATCGAGCATCGATGAAAACACATCGACCTTGTCTTTGAAGTGCCAGTACACCGCCCCGCGGGTCGCACCTGCCCGCTGGGCGATTTCGTTGAGTGAGGCGCGCGCAACGCCTTTCTCAAAGAACACCTGTTCTGCCGCATCCAGCAGCTTGATGCGGGTCTCATCTGCCTCTGCTTTGGTACGTCGGGCCATCGCGTGTATTCCGTTCTTGCAAGCACATGACCCCTGTTTGTCAACCCAAAGGCCATGCGTTATTTATCAAATTTCGACAATTATACATTTGCGCATGTATGTATAATCGCGCAGCAATTTCATGGGAATTGAGGATCATCCGCGCCCGGATGTGAGACAAGCCCTAGAGGAACCTCCGGGTTCTCCATCTTTACCATTTCTCATCTACCGAAGGGACTTTCATGCAGCAGATGTATGAAGCAAACCAATCTACCGGGAACCGCCCAGCCGCTACCAGCCCACGCCGCAAAACCGGCGTGCTGGCCCTGACGCTGGTCGCTGCCCTGGTCTTGACCGCCTGCGGCAACAAGAAAGACGAACACGCAGCCCCACAAGGAGGCGCGCCCAAGCCGCCTGAGGTCAGCGTTCTGACGGTGAAGCTGGAGAGCATTCCCGTGGTCTCCGACCTGCCCGGTCGCCTGGAGCCCGTCCGCGTCGCCCAGGTCGGCGCGCGCGTAGCGGGCATCTTGCAAAAGCGTCTGTTCACCGAAGGCTCGGACGTCAAGGCCGGCCAGGTGCTGTTCCAGATCGATAATGCGCCCTACCGGGCCAACTTGGAAAGCGCACAGGCGACTCTGGCCCAGGCCCAGGCTACGCTGGCCCAGGCGGCATCCACCGCCCGCCGCTACAAGCCCCTGGTCGAAGCCAACGCCATCAGCAAGCAGGAATACGACGTTGCCGTCGCCAACGAAAAGGCCGCACAGGCCCAGGTCGCGGCCGGCAAAGCTGCAGTCACCAATGCCAACATCAACCTGGGCTATGCCTCGGTGACGGCTCCGATCTCCGGCCGCATTGGCCGCTCTTTGGTGACCGAAGGCGCGCTGGTGGGCCAAAGCGGTGTGACCGAACTGGCCGTGATTCAGCAGATCAACCCGCTGTATGTGAACGTGACGCAGTCGTCGTCCGACATTCTGCGCATGCGGGAGGCCCTCAAGTCCGGCAAGCTGGCCAAGGCCGGTGACAACGCCGCCAAGGTCATCGTCTACACCGACGACGGCAAGCCCTATGCCCACCCCGGCAAGCTGCTGTTCACCGATCTGACGGTGGACCCAGCCACCGGCCAGGTGAGCGTGCGCGCCGAGCTGCCCAACCCCGAAAACCTGCTGCTGCCGGGCATGTATGTGCGTGTGCACATCCAGGAAGCCCAAGTGGAAAACGCCGTGCTGGTGCCCCAGCAGGCCGTCACCCGCAATGAAAAGGGCAACACCGTGATGGTCGTCGCTGCCGATGGCTCGGTCAGCCCACGGCCGGTGCAGATCAGCCAGTCCAAGGGCACGAATTGGGTGGTCAGCGAAGGCCTCAAGGCGGGCGACCAGGTCATGGTCGATGGCTTCATCAAGCTGGGCATGGGCGCGACGCACGTCACGCCGGTGCCATGGAAGAAACCGAGCGACAAGGCGGCAGCGCCAGCGGCTCCCGCAGCCGGGGCAGCGCCCCAGGCTGAGGCACCCGCGGCGGACAAGCCTGCCGCCTCGCCAGAAGCTGCAGGCAACACCGCCGCCAGCAAATAAACAGGACACAGCGGAATGTCAAAGTTCTTTATTCACAGACCGATTTTTGCCTGGGTGATCGCGATCTTCGTGGTCCTCGCAGGTATCGTGTCCATTACCCGACTGCCGGTGGCGCAGTTCCCGAGTGTGGCTCCGCCCACCATCACGGTGACGGCGACCTACCCTGGCGCAACCGCGCAAACCCTGACTGACTCGGTGCTGCAACTGATCGAGCGGGAAATCAATGGCGCCGAAGGCCTGATGTACATGTCGTCGTCCGCCTCTGCCACCGGCAGCGGCGAGTTGACCGTGACCTTCGAGCCCGGCACCAACCCCGACCTGGCCCAGGTGGATGTGCAAAACCGGCTGGCCCGCGCCACGCCACGCCTGCCCAGCATCGTGCAATCGCTGGGGGTGCGTGTCGACAAGTCGATGAGCAACTTCCTGATGATTCTGACTTTCCAGTCGGACACCGGGGAGACCTCGCGTGACGAAATCTCCGATTACGTCAACCGCAATGTGGTGCCGGAAATCCAGCGCCTGAACGGCGTGGGCAAGGCCCAGCTGTTTGCGGCCGGCCGCGCCATGCGCGTCTGGGTCGATCCTGCCAAGCTGCAGGGCTACAACATGTCGATCGCGCAGATCAATGCCGCGATTGCCGCGCAGAACCAGCAGATCTCCGGCGGCGCGCTGGGCGATACGCCGAGCCTGCCAGGCACCATGATGAACGCCACTATCGTCGTGCCAGGTCAGCTCTCCACGCCCGAAGAGTTCGGCGAGGTGGTGCTGCGCTCCAACTCGGACGGCTCGACCGTGCGCCTCAAGGACGTGGCCCGCGTGGAGCTGGGCTCCGAGAGCTATGCCACCAACTCGCGCCTGGACGGCAAGCCCGCCGTGGCGCTGGCGGTGCAGCTGACCTCGACCGCAAACGCGATGGCCACCGCCAAAGAGGTCTACAGCAAGATGGACGAGCTCGAACCCTTCCTGCCAGCCGGCGTGAAGTGGGCCGCGCCGTATGACACCTCGAAGTTCGTCAAGATCTCGATTGAAAAAGTGCTGCACACGCTGCTCGAAGCCATCGTGCTGGTGTTCATCGTGATGCTGATCTTCCTGCAGAACATCCGCTACACCTTGATCCCGACTATCGTCGTGCCCATTGCGCTGCTCGGGGCCTTTGCGGTGATGTACAGCGTGGGGCTGACCATCAACATTCTGTCGATGTTCGCGATGGTGCTGGTGATCGGTATCGTCGTGGACGATGCGATCGTGGTGGTTGAGAACGTCGAGCGGATCATGTCCGAAGAGGGTTTATCGCCCAAGGAGGCGACGATCAAGGCCATGGGCCAGATCCAGGGCGCCGTGGTCGGTATTACCGTGATTCTGGTGACCGTGTTCATCCCGCTGGCCATGTTCTCGGGCGCGACCGGCAATATCTACCGCCAGTTCTCGCTGGTGATGGCGATCTCGATCTTCTTCTCGGGCTTCTTCGCGCTGACCCTGACGCCTGCGCTGTGCGCCACCATGCTCAAGCCCATTCCCAAGGGCCATGCGCATGACAAGAAGACCGGCCTGCTGGGCCCCTTCTACAACTGGTTCAACCGCATGTTCGGCAAGGCCACCAAGGGCTACCAGAAGACCCTGGTCGGCGTCGTCAAGCGCACTTTCATGGCCTTCCTGGTCTATGCCGCGGTGATCGTCGGTGTGGTGTTTGGCTTCAAGGCGCTGCCCACCGCGTTCCTGCCGGTGGAAGACCAGGGCTATGTGATCTCCCTGGTGCAGCTGCCCCCAGGTGCCACCCAGGAGCGCACCAGCGAGACCATGAAGCAGCTTGAAGACTTTGCCCTGGCGCAACCTGAGACGGCCAACATCGTGAGCATTCTGGGCTTCAGTTTTGCCGGTCAAGCGCAGAACATGGGTCTGGCCTTCACGGTGTTCAAGGACTGGTCAGAGCGCACCGCGCCGGGCTCGGATGCCTCGTCGTTCGCCGGCCGTGCCATGGGCGCGATGATGAGCCTGCGCGATGGTTTCATCTACACCCTGGTGCCGCCGTCGATCTCCGAGCTGGGCAACAGCGATGGCTTTACCTTCCGTCTGCAGGACCGGGGCAACCATGGTCACGCCGAGCTGCTCAAGGCCCGCAATGACCTGATCGCCAAGGCCAGCAAGAGCCCGATTCTGACGGGTATGCGCTTTGACGGTGTGGACGATGCGCCGCAATGGCAGGTCGATATCAACCGCAATGCGGTGTATGCGCAAAAGGTCAGCATGGGCGATATCGCCACCACCTTGTCGACAGCACTGGGCTCGAGCAACTCGACCGACTTCCCGAACAAGGGCTATATGCAGCGCGTGACCATCCAGGCCGACGCCGCCACCCGCATGCAGCCCGAGGACGTGCTGAAGCTGACCGTGCCCAATGCGGACGGCAAGCTGGTCGAGCTCTCAACTCTGGTGACGGCCAAGTGGATCACCGGCCCGATGCAGATGTCGCGCTACAACGGCTATCCGTCGATGAGCATCACCGGCCAGGCCAAGCCCGGCTACACCACCGGTGACGCGATGGCAGAGATGGAAAAACTCTCGGCCGAGCTGCCCCAAGGCTTTGGCTATGAGTGGACCGGCCAGTCGCTGGACGAAAAGAAAGCCGGCTCGTCGGCGATGATCCTGTACGCGTTCTCGATCCTGGCGGTGTTCCTCTGCCTGGCAGCGCTGTATGAGAGCTGGAGCATTCCGCTGGCCGTGCTGCTGGTGGTGCCGCTCGGTGTGTTGGGCGCCGTTGCCGGTATGCACCTGCGTGGCATGCCCAACGACATCTACTTCCAGGTGGCGCTGATCACCGTGATCGGCTTGTCTGCGAAGAACGCCATCTTGATTGTGGAGTTCGCCAAGGACCTGCACGACCAGGGCATGAGTGCGCTCGATGCGGCGCTCGAAGCCGGTCACCTGCGTTTCCGCCCGATCCTGATGACCTCGCTCGCGTTCATCCTGGGTGTGGTGCCGCTGTACATCGCCTCGGGCGCCAGCGCCGTGAGCCAGCACGAGATCGGCACCGGCGTGTTCTGGGGCATGATCATCGGCACCTTCCTGGCCGTGTTCCTGGTGCCGGTGTTCTTTGTCGAGGTCTTCCGTCTGTTCGGCCGCAAGGGCGAGCAGAACCAGGGACCGCAAGGCAGCCCGCCCGCGCCGCATTCGCCTGATCGCGGACATGACGCCGTTCTGTCTGCCAATGTGGGGAAAGGAACCCACCATGAATAAGAAACTGATCCCAACCGTTTTGGCTGCAGCGCTGCTGGCCTCGGGCTGCTCGCTGATTCCCTCACTGGACAAGCCCGCCAGCCCGGTGGCGGCGCAGTACCCGGTGGCCACGGAAGAGACGCAGCAGGCCGCTGCCGATATTCCCTGGCAGAACTTCTTCACCGATACGCGCCTGCAGCAGCTGATCCAGACCGCGCTGGACAACAACCGTGACCTGCGCGTGGCGGTGCTCAACATCGCCCAGGCCCGTGCGCTCTACCAGATCCAGGACGCCCAGCGCTTTCCGGAAGTGGGCGTCTCGGGTGCGGCCTCGCGCCAGCGCAGCCAGATCACTGGCGGCTATGCGAATGCCTTCAGCGTAGGTGTCGGCATCCAGAGCTGGGAGATTGACTTCTTTGGCCGCATCAGCAGCCTCAAGGAGCAGGCTCTGGCCCAGTACCTGGCCACCGAAGAAGGCCGCAAGTCAGCCCAGATCAGCCTGGTGGCCTCGGTTGCCAATGCCTGGCTGACCCTGCAGGCCGACGAGGAGCTGATCGACATCTCGCGCCGCACCTTGGAGACGCGTGAGGAATCGATCAAGCTGTCCAAGCTGCGCCTCGATGCCGGTGTGGCCTCGGAGCTGGACTACCGCCAGGCCCAGTCGCTGACGGAAAACGCCAAGGCCACCTTGGCCCAGCAACTGCGCCAGCGCGCGCTGGACGTCAACGCCCTGACCTTGCTGCTGGGCCAGACGCCACCGGCCGAGCTGCTGACCAGCCTGCAGGGCAAGCGCCTGACCGATCTGCCGGTGATGGCCGATGTACCAGCGGGCCTGCCCTCGGACCTGATGCTGCGCCGCCCCGACCTGCGCCAGGCCGAGCAGACCATGATCGCCGCCAATGCCAACATTGGCGCGGCGCGTGCGCTGTTCTACCCGGCGATCTCGCTGACGGCCAGCGCCGGCTTTGCCAGCTCCGAGCTGTCCGACCTGTTCGACTCTAAGTCCAAGGGCTTCACGATCGCGCCTTCGCTGTACCTGCCGATCTTCAATGCCGGCCGCAACCAGGCCAACCTGGAAGTGGCGCAGGTGCAGACCCAGATTGCGGCTGCGCAGTATGAGAAGGCCATCCAGACGGCGTTCCGCGAAGTGTCGGATGCCCTCGTCAGCCGCCAGACGCTGTCCGACCAGCTGCAGTCGCAGCAAGCCCAGGTCGAGGCCGAGTCGGCACGCCTGAAGCTGTCGGACCTGCGCTACAAGAATGGCGTGGCCAGCTACCTGGACCTGCTCGATGCGCAGCGCTCGCTGTTCACCTTGCAGCAAGCCGTGGTGCAAGTGCGCCTGACCCAGCTGCAAAACCAGGTCGGCCTGTACAAGGCACTGGGTGGCGGCTGGACCGATCCGGCACCGGCCGACACTGTCGCACAGGCGGCCCCGACTGCTGGCAAACCATAGGTTCCTGCCCGCGACTGCGGCCCCACAATGGCTTGCCAGACCTGCTGGCAAGCCATTTTTTTATGCGCGCGCGGTGCAACTGTGGTTGTTTACCTGCAGGTATTTGCCCGGAGGCCCTGCCAAAAAACCCGTCGATATAATGATTTTGGCCTCTGCACGATGAACAACAAGCCCACAGAGAATTTGAGGAAGCCATGAGCGACATCCAGCAAGAAGAAGCACATACAGGCCCCGTCAAATCACCCAAGCAATTTTTGTGGACGGTGATCTTTGCTTTTGTGATCCCGGTATTTGCCATCATTGGCCTGGTGACCTTTGTGACCTCGGCCAACAAATCCGGCCCTGGCGCGGCCGATAACGCAGGATCCATCGAAAGCCGGCTGCAAAAAGTGGGCTCGGTCGAAATACGCGACGCCAACCGCCCCCTCAAATCCGGCCAGGAGGTCTACCAGGCGCAGTGCGCCACCTGCCATGCCACCGGCGCCGCCGGCGCCCCCAAGTTTGAAGATGCTGCTGCCTGGGCGCCGCGCATCAAGACCGGCCTGGAAGCGCTGTTGCACTCGGCCCTGGCCGGCAAGGGCGCCATGGCCCCGCAAGGCGGCGGTGACTTTGAAGACACCGAAATCGCGCGCGGCGTGGTCTACATGGCCAATGCTGCAGGCGCCAAGTTTGACGAACCCCAGCGCCCGGCCTCTGCCAGCGCCGATGCGGCGGGCAGTGCCACCCCCGCCACTGCTGCTGCGGCTGCACCGGCTGCCACTAGTGCCCCTGCTGCGGCAGCCTCCGAGCCAGCAGCGGCCGTAGCCGCAGCGCCCGCAGCCGCTGCTCCCACAGCCAACGCCGCCGCCAATGGCAAGGCGCTGTATGACAAGGCCTGCTTTGTCTGCCATGCCGCTGGTGTGGCAGGCGCGCCCAAGTTCGGTGACAAGGCCGCCTGGGCACCCTATATCGCCCAGGGCATCGACAGCATGGTGAAGATTGCCATCAGCGGCAAGGGCGCAATGCCCCCGCGCGGCGGCTCCAGCGCATCGGATGAAGAGATCCATGCGGCGGTGCAGTACATGGTGGAGCAAGCGCAGTAACCAAGCCGCCCACCGCGCGACCTAAAAGATCAAGCCTGGCCCGCCGCCTTCAGCGCAGCGGGCGAGCGCACAAAGCCATAGCGCTTTTCCAGCAGCACGCTGGCCACTTCGGTCGGCTCGGGCAGCAGGCCCTGCTCGAGGGCCTGCGACACATCCAGCACATCCTGCGTATGCACAATGCCCAGCCCCTGGTCCGTGTGCAGGTAGACGGCGCCTTGCTCATCGGCCAGCACGGCCTGCACCTGCGCAGGCGCCAGCACGGCGCCGGTATGCGCATGCAGATGCAGCGCGCCATCGCGCCACTGCGCACGCCAGACCCAGGGCGTAGCCTCCAGCTCCACAAACACCTGCTGCGGGCCATTCTGGAAATACCAGCAGCCCTGGGCATCGGCGAGGTAATTGCGGGCAATGAACTGCGCGAGCTTGTCGTGCTCCACCCGCGAGCCCTTGGCGCCTGGCAGGCCACTGGTAAAAGCACCGGCGGCCTGGGCCTGCGCATCGCGCAGCCACCAGTTGCCGCGCGCATCCAGCGCCAGCCAGCCCCAGCAGGCGGGCACGTTGGGCCATTTGGCCATGGCTTGTTTCACGATATCGTCCATCTGCTGATCCTACTGCATGCGCTGACGCCGGCATGCCGGTCATGCGCCCCTCAGACCGTCAATAATCGCTGACAATGGGCCGCTGCCAGATCGGTAACAATGGCGGCTCTGAACATGGCGAGGAGCCCTCATGAACGCATGGAAACGATTTCTGGTGGTAGCAGCCGCAGCGCTGGCACTGACGGGCTGCGGCTATAACGATTTTCAACGGCTGGACGAAGAATCCACCGCCGCCTGGAGCGAGGTGCTGAGCCAGTACCAGCGCCGTGCGGATCTGGTGCCCAACATCGTGGCCTCCGTCAAGGGTGAGGCCAACTTCGAGCAGGACACGCTCACCAAGGTGATCGAAGCGCGGGCCAAGGCCACCTCGATCCAGGCCACGCCCGAGCTGGTGAACAACCCCGAGGCTTTCAACAAGTTCCAGCAGGCCCAGGGCGAGCTGTCGAGCGCGCTGTCGCGCCTGATGGTGGTCTCGGAGCGCTACCCCGAGCTCAAGGCGAACCAGGCTTTCCGCGATCTGCGCGTGACGCTGGAAGGTACAGAAAACCGCATTGCCGTGGCGCGGGACCGCTATATCGGCACCGTCAAGGCCTACAACATCAAGGCCCGCGTGTTCCCCACCAACCTGACGGCCAAGGTCTTTGGCTACCAGCCCAAGGCCAATTTCACGGTGCAGAACGAGGCCCAGATTTCCCAGCCGCCTAGCGTCGACTTCTCGTCCGAGCGGAAGTAAGCGCATGGCCCGGATGCCCGCTTGGCGCCCGCCGCTGGCCTGGGTGCTGGCCCTGGCAGTGGCCGTGCTGCTGCCCTGGCTCAGCGCGCCAGCGCGCGCTGCCGTGCAGCCGGTGCCCGCACTCAGCGCCCATGTGATCGACCAGACCGCCACCTTGAGCGCGCAGGACCAGGCCCAGCTCGAAGCGCAGCTGACGGCGCTGGAGCGCGACACCGGCGCGCAGGTCGTGGTGCTGATGGTCGCCAGCACCAGCCCCGAAGACATTGCCGCCTATGCCCAGCGCGTGGCCAGCACCTGGAAGATTGGCCGCAAGGAGGTGGGCGATGGCCTGCTGGTGCTGGTGGCCAAGGAAGACCGGCGCATGCGCATCGAGGTCGCCAAGACCTTGGAAGGCGCGATTCCCGACCTGCGCGCTGCGCGCATCATTGACCAGACGATGGCACCGGCTTTCCGCGCCGGCAACTTTGCCGCCGGCATTGGCGACAGCCTGGCCCAGATCAGCGCGCTGATCAAGGGCGAGGCGCTGCCGCCGCCCCGCAGCACGCCCCCCGCCCGCAACCAAGCGTCGTCGGCCTTGCCCGATGACCCGGCGCAGCTGCTGCTGTTCTTCTTTATCTTTGTGATGGTGGGCGGCAGCGTGTTGCGCAGCATGCTGGGCCGCGCGCTGGGCTCGCTGGCCACCGGCGGCGCAGCTGGCCTGGTAGCGGCCTGGCTCACCTCCAGCGTGCTGCTGGGCATTGGCGCTGGCGTTGCTGCGCTCTTTGTGGTCTTGCTGGCCGGCACCATGCGAGGGGGCAGCTCGATCGGCGGCGGTGGCGGTGGCTTTGGCGGCGGAGGCGGCTTTGGCGGAGGCGGCTTTGGCGGGGGTGGATTTGGCGGCGGCGGCGGTGGAGGCGGCGGATTCAGCTCCGGCGGCGGCGGCAATTTTGGGGGCGGTGGCGCCTCGGGGAGTTGGTGATGGGCCATTGGTTGCAACGCTGGGGCAGGCAACTGCGCCACCGCTTTCTGGAGCGCGATGCCTCCCATGCCTTGCCCGATGACGCAAGGCAGCGCCTGGCGCAGGCCATCGCGGCATCGGAGGCCAGGCACAGCGGCCAGATCCGCGTCTATGTGGAAAGCGCCCTGCCCTGGAGCTATATCCGCCGCGATGCGCCCGCGCGCGAGCGCGCGGTGATGCAGTTTGGCAAGCAGCGCGTCTGGGATACCGAGCACAACAATGGCGTGCTCATCTACCTGCTGCTGACCGACCATGCGATCGAGATCGTCGCCGACCGGGCCGTCTCGCGCTGCGTCAGCGGCCCGCAGTGGCAGGCGATGGTCGACAGCCTGGCTAACGACCTGCGCAGCGGCCAGTACGAAAAGGCCTTGCTGGCGGCCATTGGCCAGGTTTCGCACCATCTGGAGCAGCAGTTCCCACGCGGCGCCGCACCCTCGGCGGCAGGTAACGAACTCGATAACCAGCCGCTGATCGGCTGAACCAGCAGGCCGATTTCGGCCCGCAAGGCAGATGGGGTAGCCGATATAAATGATAATGCGCAATCAATATCATTTGATACGCCTTTCGCCCGCCCTTCTCGCCTGCCTGCTCCATGTCCTCCGACACCCCCATCCTCCCCCGCAGCCCTGCTGCCGGTCTGCCGGGCGCCAGCCGCCTGCAATCGATTGACGCCCTGCGCGGCCTGGTCATCCTCTTCATGCTGATCGACCATGTGCGCGAGACCTTCTACCTGCACCACCAGGTGCCCGACCCGATGGATGTCTCCGCCACCGCACCGGAGCTGTTCTTCAGCCGCTTGCTTGCCCACCTGTGCGCGCCGGTGTTTGTGCTGCTCACGGGCCTGTCGGCCTTTTTGTACGGCAGCAAGTACGAAGATGGGCGCGCGGCGGCCTCGGGCTTTCTGTTCAAGCGCGGGCTGTTTCTGGTGCTGCTGGAGGTGACCGTGGTCAACTTTGCCTGGACCTTCCAGTTCCCGCCCACCAAGATCTTCCTGCAAGTGATCTGGGCCATTGGCCTGTCGATGCTGATGCTGTCGGCCCTGGTGTGGCTACCGCGCCGCCTGATCATTCCACTGGGCCTGCTGCTGGTGGCCGGCCACAATCTGCTCGACCACCTGCACTTTGCGCCCGACCATGCGCTGCACACGCTGTGGGCCGTGCTGCATGACCGGGGCTGGATCGAGGTGAGCGAGACCCTGCGCCTGCGCACCTCTTACCCCCTGCTGCCCTGGATCGGCGTGATCGCCCTGGGCTATGCGATGGGCCCCTGGTTTGCCAAGGGTGCCGATGCACTGCAGCGCCAGCGCCGCCTTTTGACCTGGGGCCTGGGCCTGTTGGTGGGTTTTGTGCTGCTGCGTGCCGCCAACGTCTATGGCGACAAGCCCTGGGTGGTGGGCGATTCGTTCCTCGTGAGCGCCATGGGCTTTTTGAACATCACCAAGTACCCGCCATCCCTCTTGTTTCTGGCGCTGACCCTGGGCATCGGCCTGCTGCTGCTGCGCGCCTTTGAGCGCCGGCCACAGATGCGCTGGCTGGCACCGCTGACGGTGTTTGGCGCCGCGCCGATGTTCTTTTATGTGCTGCACCTCTATGTGCTCAAGTTTCTCTACCTGGGCGCGCAGGCGATCTGGGGCAACAACCAGGGCGAGCTGTTCGGCTTTGGTTCGATGTGGATGGTCTGGCTCAGCACCCTCGCCCTGGGCGTTGCGCTCTACCCGCCGGTCAAGGCCTTTGCCGCGTTCAAGGCCCGCCGGCGCGATATTGCCTGGCTCAAGTACCTGTAAGCCGCCGTGATAGCTTAAGCCGCAGGGCCCGCGCCGCTGCGGCAATCCTTGCACTGGCCGTACAAGGTGATCTCATGGCCCTCCACCAGAAAGCCCGGCGGTGCCATGCCCTTGAGGTCGCCCGGGCAGGCCTGGATATCAAACACCCGCCGGCAGCTGTTGCACTGGAAGTGGTGGTGGTGGTCGTGCGTGGCCGGCTCATACAGCGGCAGGCCACCGGGCAAGGTGACCACGCGCAGCAGGCCCTCTTCGGTCATCAACTTGAGGTTGCGGTAGACGGTCGCAATGCCCAAGGCCGGCAGCGCAGCACCCGCGATCTCCAACACCTCTTGGGGTGAGAGTGGACGGCCTTGCGATGCAAAGGCATCGGCGATGGCGGCGCGCTGGCGGGTAGGACGTTGCATGGTCTGACAGGGGCGTTCCGAAGAACGGATGGGCAATCGGGGGAGCGCCCATCATAGCCGCTTGGGCTGCGGCCTGCAGCCAGGCAGCCCTGGCGGGCAGGCGCTGCATCGCTGGCCGCCAATGCCCTCCTTTGCCCTCCTTTGCCCTCCTTTGCCCTCCTTTGCCCTCCTTGGCCGCGCTAGCGCCTCAGAAAATCTGCAACGGCATCTCCGCCAGCAGCCGCACCTGGTTCACATTGAGCTCACCCTGGGTTTGGTTGGCCCGGTGCACGCCGTAGCGCAGCTGCAGCGCCAGCCCCTTGGCCTGGCCTTGCTGCACGGTGTAGCGCAGCAGCATGTCGCGCTCCCAGTGGCGGCCGCCACGGCCGCTGGCGCCCAGGTAGTTGGCGTACACGCTGCCGGCGCGGCTGTAGTCAATGCCCGAGCCGCGTGTATAGGCGACGCCCGCGCGCAGGCCCGGTGTCAGCCACTGGCCCAGATCGGCCTCGTACTTGAGCTGCCAGGACGCCTCATGCGGCGCATTGAAGTCCGACAGCTGCATCGCGTTGTCCAGCCAGATGGAGCCCCGGTTGACATAGTCGAACGGCGTATCGCCATCGACCTTCTGGTAGCCCAGGCCCAGCTGGTGCATGCCGGCCGCATAGGTCGCCATCAGGCTCCAGGTCAGGTTGTCCACCCGACCGGCCTTGGCCGCGCCGGTGTCCTTGTTGCGGTACAGGTTCAGGCTCAGCGAGAGGCTTTGCTTCTCGGCCAGCGCCTTTTTGTAGACGCCGCCCAGGTACCAGGTGTTCCAGACATCCTCGTATTGACCGACGTAGCTCGACAGGCTCAGCCCGCTCCAGGGCGTAGTCCAGCTGCCGCCGGCAAAGCTGAAGGCATCGCCTTGCACGCCCGAGTAATTGGCCAGCAGGGGCTGGCCGTTCTTGCGCGCATTGCGGTCGGCCCAGCGGGTAAAGCGACCGGCCTGCAGCGTCAGCTGCGCAATATCGTCGCTGCTTATCTGCCAGCCCCGGTTGGTCTCGGGCAGCAGGCGGGTGTCGGACGAGTGGAAGATCGGGTTCTTGGTGCGCATCTCACCCACCTTCAGCTCGGTCGACGACCAGCGCAGCTTGAGCGCCGCCCCTGCGCGGCCAAAGCTGTCCTGCAGGTCCGTGCCGTCCTTGGCGATATAGCGCGGGTTGCTGCGCACCTTGTCGGCCTCCGAGCCCAGGTTGATGCCGCCATAGGCATGCGCATCCAGCCCCAGGCCAACCACCCCCTGCGTGTAGCCCGAGCTGAAGTTCATCATCAGCCCATAGGCCGCTTCGGCGGCCTTGTCCGAGCGCGCGCCGCCCGACACCACGCGCGTGCTGTCACCGTGCCGGTAGTCCAGCTGCTCATAGACCATGCGGTTGACCATGCCCAGGCTCGCACCCTCGATCAAGCCCTTGGCCTCGTCCTGCGCGCCGGCCTGTGCCTGGCCACCCATCACAGCCAGCAAGGCCAGGCCGCTCGCCCGGGCGATCCATGTGAAATTGTTCATTGTCTTGTGTCGCTAATAATCACTGCAGCCATTCAGCGCGGCGCCGAGGCGCGGCTGACGATGTCCTTGAAGCGTTGCTGCGCACGCTCGGGCACCTCGGCGGGCACCTGCAGGCCGGGCAGCGGCGCATCGCCCACCTGCACCAGCATCACCATGCCCATCGCGTAATGGGGCAGGCACTGCACGCCATAGAGGCCCGGGGCATCAAAGCTGACCTCGATCTCCTCGTTGATCTTGCCCTTGAAGGGCTTGGCACCGGCGGGCGCCATGCCCGGGATGCTGACCGCATCGTGACCGCTGCTGCTAGCCAGGAACTTGACCTTGTCGCCCGGCTTGATCTGCAAAAACTCGGGCTCATAGGTCATTGCGCCGGTGGCGCTGCGGTTGCGCATCTTGACTTCAAAAGTCTCTGCGCCCGCCTGGCTGCACAGCAAGGCGCTCAACACAACAGGTAGCCAGATTCGGTGGTTCAGGGTGGGCATATCGGCTCACAGTCAGGAAGAAGAAAGCGGGCGAAAACGCAGCACGCGGCTGCCGTCCCAGGGGTCGACCAGCGCGCTGGCCTCGACGCGAAAAACTTGCGCCAGCAGCGCGGCATCGAGCACCTGCTCGGGCCTGCCCAGCGCAACGAGCCGGCCTTGCTGCATGACGGCCAGCCGGTCGCAGGCCAGCGCCTGGTTCAGGTCATGCAGGGCCACGACCTTGGTGACGGGCAGGCTGCGGATCAAGGCCATCAGCGACAGCTGCTGGTGGATATCGAGGTGGTTGCAGGGCTCATCGAGCAGCAGCACACCGGGCTGCTGCGCCAGCGCGCGTGCGATGTGTACGCGCTGGCGCTCGCCGCCCGAGAGGCTGTGCCAGGCGCTGTGGCGGCGGTCCGCCATGCCCACGGCATCGAGGGCCTGCTGCACGGCCTCCCAGTCCTGCGCGGCAAAAGGCTGCAGCGCCGACAGCCAGGGCGTGCGCCCTAGCGCCACCGCGTCTTCGACGCTGATGGCATCCTGCGTCTCGGCCATCTGCGCCACCAGGGCCAGCTCACGCGCAACGGCGCGGCGCCCCCTCTTGTGCAGCGGCTGGCCCTGCAGCAGCACCTGGCCCTCGTTGGGCCGGATCACACCGGCGAGCAAGCGCAGCAGGCTGGATTTGCCCGAGCCGTTGGGGCCGATCAGCCCCAGCATTTCGTGGCGCTGCACCGGCAGGCTGAGCTGCTCGACAACCGGCCGGCCCTGCAGGCGCAGGCCCAGCGCACAGGCCTGCAACACGGGTTGATCCGCCTTGACCACAGCTGCCGCCGTCATCCGCGCCTCCGCTGGCTTTGGAGCAGGATGACGGCAAACACCGGCGCCCCGACCAGGGCGGTGATGACGCCAATGGGCAGCACCTGGCCCCGGATCAGGGTGCGCGAGAGAACATCGGCGGCGATCAGAAACACCGCGCCCATCATCGCGCTGGCAGGCACCAGTCGCCGGTGGCTGACGCCGACCAGCATGCGCGCGGCATGTGGAATCACCAGGCCGACAAAGCCGATCGCGCCAACGATGGAGACCATGACGGCCGTCATCAGCGCCGCGGCCAGCAGCAGCACCAGTTGCACACGGCGCACCGGCACGCCCAGCGCGGCCGCCGATTCGCTGCCAAAGGTGAAGGCATCGAGCGCGCGCGTATGCAGCAGGCACAGCAGCAAACCGGTGATCGCGATGCAGGCCGTGAGCACGGTATCGGGCCAGCGCACGCCGCTCAGGCTGCCCAGCAGCCAGAACATGATGCCCCGGGCCTGCTCGGCACTGCCCGACTTGGTGATGATGAGCGAGGTCAGCGCATTGAACAGCTGCGAGCCCGCAATGCCGGCCAGCACAATCTGGCCGCTGTTGCGCAGCCCGCCGCTGCCGGCGGCGTGGGCCAGCAGGGCGACCAGTGCAAATGCGCAGAGCGCGCCAAAAAAGGCGCCCACGGTCATCGAGATGGCGCCCGCGCCGATGCCCACGACGGTCACCAGCACTGCGCCGGTGGAGGCCCCGGCAGAGATGCCGAGCAAATAGGGTTCGGCCAGCGCATTGCGCAGCAGCGATTGCAAAATGACGCCCGAGACCGCCAGGCCCGCGCCGCAGCTGGCCGCCACCAGCGCGCGGGGCAGGCGGTAGTTCCAGACAATGCCCTGGCTGATGGGATCGATGGCGTAGTGGGCACCGGCCAGCTTGTTGGCCAGCACCTGCAGCACCAGGCTGGGCGACAGCGCCGTCTCGCCAATGGTGATGCCCAGCGCCACGCTCAGCAGCATCGCCAGTGCCGCGCCCAGGCACCAGGCGGCCCCATGCAGCGGCCTGCGCAGCGCCGATGGGCGCGCTGATGCCGTTGCCACCATCATGCAGAGCCTTGCATCAGCGGCTGATCAACGCGCGGCCGCTGGGCCGAGCTTGCGTACCGCATCGCTGATCTGCTCCATGCCATCGACCAGGCGGATCGAGCCTTGCAGCGCATCGGCATCAACAATGACGATGCGGTTGTTCTTGACCGCATCCATGTGCTGGGTGACCGGGTCCATCTTCAGAAACTCCAGCTTCTTTTGGTAGTCGTCCGCAGGGAAGCGGCGGCGGTCCATGCGGGCGATCACCAGGACCGAGGGGTTGGCCTTGGCAATCGTCTCCCAGCCCACGGTGGGCCATTCTTCGGACGAGTCGACGATATTGCGCAGGCCCAAGGTCTGCAGCATGTAGCCGGCAACGCCATTCTTACCAGCCATATACGGGTCGATGGCCAGATCGGCGCTGGAGAACCACAGCGCAGCCGAGAGGTTCGGCTGCTGCGCCGCCTGGACCTTGGCGACCGCTTTGGCCTGGCGCTCGCGCAGGTCCTTGACCAGGCGCTCGCCCTGGGGCTGCACATCAAAGAGCTGCGCCAGTTGCGTGATGCTCTTGTAGAGCGCCTGCACATCGTAGGCCGCGGTGCGGGTGCCATCGGCGCCCTTGAGGTTGTTCTTGCCTTCACAGTCGGAGGGCATCGCATAGGTGGCAATGCCCAGGTCATGGAACTGCTCGCGCGTGCCCACGACGCCGTCCTTGCCGACCATCCACTCGAACTGCGACACCACCAGTGCCGGGCGCTTGCCGATCACCGACTCGAAGCTCGGGTCGTTGTCCGCAAGGCGTGGCACCTTGTCATTGATCGCCTTGAACTGGGGCAGCACGGCGTTGAACCACAGCGAGGTGCCCACCAGCTTGTCGCCCAGACCCAGCGCATACAGCATCTCGGTGCCGGCCTGGCCGATGGTGACGACCGAGGCGGGCGCCTGCTTGAGGGACACCGCGTAGCCGCAGTTGTGCAGCTGCATCGGATAAGGGGCAGCCCAGGCGGACAGCGAGGTGAATACACAGGTAGCCAACAGGGCAGGCAGCGCAAAACGGCGAACAGGCATCGGAATCGTCTCTCCAGGTAGAGGCTGGGCATGCGGGCCGTGCGAGCCGATCCGGTGCGGGGCGCTGCCCGGTGGAGCCAGGACAGGCTTGCGCAGACGAGACGCTGCTCACCGCCCGGACACCCCGCCGGTCATGATCAAAACACACGCACATCCGCCATGAATGGGTTTGCATCACCGGTGTTTGCGATGTTCGCCTTGCAGCGCGCAAACCGGTGGCATGCCTGTTTCTCTGTGCAAACCAGGGGCTTGCCAGTGGGTTGTGAATGCATGACCTTGGCAGGTCTCCTGACTGGCCGGTCTGCGCAGACCATCGCCTTCCCGAACCGCAGTTCAGTGGCGCATGGATGGCCTGCTCGTGGCCTACAGTTGCGGGGGCAGTTCCGTTTGGGGCGCTGGCTGCCGGCTCGCGCTCCCTGGATTCCCTCATGCCCCGGCACCCTGCCGTGCGCATGTTCTTGCGAAACCAAAGTGGCTGTACTGTAGCCGATTTACAGGGCCTGCATGCTAAGCTGCAGGCCGTTTGATGGCCATGAACCACCCACCCACTACACCCAGCGCATACGGCATCCGCCGCGTTGAACATCTCGCGCCGGTGGCGGCCTTTTTGCAGGCGGCGCGCCAGACCATGTTCGGCGATCGGGTCGATACCAACACGCCGCAGGCCGACCTGCGCGACTTTGCCTCGGTCTACGCATCGCCCGGCGGCTGCATGCTGGCGGCCTGGCAGGGCGACAGCGTCATCGGCAGCATTGCCTACCGCGCCTATGACGGGCGCTTTGCCCATCTGACCGTGCCCAGTGCAGGCACCGCCGAGGTGGTGCGCCTGTATGTGGATCCGGCCTGGCGCCGGCAAGGCCTGGCTGGCGTGCTGTTCGCGCAGCTGCGTCAGCGGGCGCTGCAGCAGGGTGTGCAGCGGCTCTACCTGCACACGCATCCTTTTTTGCCAGGCGCGCAAACCTTCTGGCAGCGCCAGGGTTTTATCACCCTGCACCAGGATGCCGACCCGCTGTGGCAAACCATCCATATGCAGCAGGTGCTGCAGACGGGGCCTGCTCCGACGCATCCGGTACGGGCGTAAAAAAACCACCGCATGCGGTGGTTTTCCTGTGGCAGTTGCGCAAACAGCGGATCAGCGCTTCTTGCGGTATTTTTGCAGGGCGGCAATCTGGGCGGCCATGACGGACAGCTCGGATTGGGCCTTGGCCAGGTCAAGCTCGCCCTTGGCGTTCTTGAGGGCTTCTTCAGCCTTTTGCTTGGCTTCAACCGCTTTTTGCTCGTCCAGGTCCTTGCCGCGCACAGCGGTGTCGGACAGCACGGTCACGCAGTCGGGTTGCACTTCGAGAATGCCACCAGCCACGAAGATGAACTCTTCGCCGCCGTCGGCCTTCTCAATGCGCACCGAACCCGGCTTGATGCGGGTGATCAACGGCGTGTGGCGGGCGTAGATACCGAGTTCGCCCATTTCACCAGGCAAAGCCACAAAGCGGGCTTCGCCGGAGAAGATGGATTCTTCAGCACTGACCACATCAACGTGGAAGGTGTTCATCTTTGATCCTCAGAGTGAAAAAGAAACTAGTTTGCGAGCAGGGCTGCGTGCGGCAGCCCGTTCTGCAAAGCTTAGATCTTCTTCGCCTTCTCGATGGCTTCGTCGATCGTGCCAACCATGTAGAAGGCTTGCTCGGGCAGGTGGTCGCACTCGCCGTTGACGATCATCTTGAAGCCGCGGATGGTTTCCGACAGCGGCACGTACTTGCCTGGAGCGCCCGTGAACACTTCAGCAACGTGGAAAGGCTGCGACAGGAAACGCTGGATCTTGCGAGCGCGGGCCACGACGAGCTTGTCTTCGGGAGCCAGTTCGTCCATACCCAGAATCGCAATGATGTCGCGCAGTTCGGTGTAGCGCTGCAGGGTACCCTGCACCTGGCGGGCGACCGAGTAGTGCTCTTCACCGACCACTTGGGGGTCCAGCTGGCGGCTGGTCGACGCCAGGGGGTCCACCGCAGGGTAGATACCCAGCGAAGCAATGTCACGCGACAGCGCCACGGTGGAGTCCAAGTGGGCGAAGGTCGTTGCTGGCGATGGATCGGTGTAATCGTCCGCTGGCACGTAGACGGCCTGGATCGAGGTGATCGAGCCCACCTTGGTCGAGGTGATACGCTCTTGCAGACGGCCCATTTCTTCGGCCAGCGTAGGCTGGTAGCCCACGGCCGAAGGCATACGGCCCAGCAGTGCGGACACTTCGGTACCGGCCAGCGTGTAGCGGTAGATGTTGTCCACGAAGAACAGCACGTCCTTGCCTTCGTCACGGAACGCTTCAGCCATGGTCAGGCCGGTCAGCGCCACGCGCAGACGGTTTCCTGGTGGCTCGTTCATCTGGCCGTACACCATGGCAACCTTCGAGTCGTTGAGCGACTCCTGGTTCACCACACCGGCGTCCGACATTTCGTGGTAGAAGTCGTTACCTTCACGGGTACGCTCACCCACGCCAGCGAACACGGACAGACCGCTGTGCGCCTTGGCGATGTTGTTGATGAGCTCCATCATGTTCACGGTCTTGCCCACACCGGCACCACCGAACAGACCGACCTTACCGCCCTTGGCGAACGGGCACACCAGGTCAATCACCTTGATGCCGGTTTCCAGCAGTTCCTGTGCAGGGGCCAGCTCGTCATAAGCGGGCGCCTTGCGGTGGATGGAAGCGGTCAAGGTCTGGTCCACAGGACCGCGTTCGTCGATGGGGTTACCCAGCACGTCCATGATGCGGCCAAGGGTTGCCTTGCCCACGGGCACGGTGATCGCCTTGCCGGTGTTGGTGACCATCAGGCCACGCTTGATACCGTCCGACGAGCCCAGCGCAATGGTACGCACCACGCCGTCGCCCAGCTGCTGCTGCACTTCCAGCGTCAGGGCAGTGCCTTCGAGCTTCAGTGCGTCATACACGTTAGGCACGCTGCCGTGGGGGAACTCAACGTCCACCACCGCACCGATACATTGAACAATCTTGCCTTGTACTTGAGCCATTTGTTGCTCCAATATTGATTTCAGTCGAGCTGTATTACACAGCCGCGGCGCCTGCGACGATTTCCGACAACTCGGTCGTAATCGCAGCCTGACGCGTCTTGTTGTAGATCAGCTTCAACTCGTTGATGACGTTGCCGGCGTTGTCGGTAGCGGCCTTCATGGCCACCATGCGCGCAGACTGCTCGGAAGCCATGTTGTCTGCAACGGCCGAATAGATCAGCGATTCCGCATAACGCACGAGCAGCTCGTCGATCACACTTTGCGCATCGGGCTCGTAGATGTAGTCCCAGCCGTGGGATGCAGCCGGTGCCGAGCCCTGGATCGCTTCTTGCGACAGGGGCAGCAACTGCTCCACAACCGAGTCCTGCTTCATCGTATTGATGAACTTGGTGTAGCACAAATAGACCGCGCTCAGCTTGCCCTCAGCGTACTGGTCGAGCAAAACCTTGGCCGGGCCGATCAGCGCATCCAGATGCGGCGTATCGCCCAAGGCGGTAGCGTTGGCCACCACCTTGACACCCACGCGCGTCAGAAAGCCCAGACCCTTGCTGCCAATGGCCACGGCTTCCGTGCTGACACCCGCAGATTGCAGTTCCTTGAGCTTGTTCGTCACGGCACGCAGCACATTGGTGTTCATGCCGCCGCACAGGCCCTTGTCAGTCGTCACCACGATCACACCCACCTTCTTGACGTCATTCGACACCATGAAGGGGTGGACATATTCGGGGTTTGCCTGGCTCAGGTGAGCTGCAATTGCGCGAATCTTCTCGCTGTATGGACGGGCTGCCTGCATCCGCTCCTGCGCCTTGCGCATTTTGGATGCGGCAACCATTTCCATGGCCTTGGTGATCTTCTTGGTGTTTTCCACCGATTTGATCTTGCCGCGTATTTCCTTGCCTGCTGCCATGATGACTCCTCGACCGGATTAAGCGAAGGACTTCTTGAATGCAGTGATCGCTGCAGTCAGTTCAGCTTCGTCCTTGCCTTCCTTGTCGAAAGCCTTCTTCTCGTTCAGACGGTCCACCAAGGCGCCGTAGCTGGTCTTGAGGAACTGGTGCAGACCCGATTCAAAAGGCAGGACCTTCTTGACTTCGATGTCGTCCATGAAACCCTTGTTCACGGCAAACAGCGAAGCGGCCATCAGAGCGACGGGCAGAGGGCTGTACTGGGCTTGCTTGAGCAGCTCGGTCACGCGGGCACCGCGGTCGAGTTGCTTGCGGGTTGCATCGTCCAGGTCAGAAGCGAACTGCGCGAAAGCAGCCAGTTCACGGTACTGCGCCAGGTCGGTACGGATACCGCCGGACAGGCCCTTGATCAGCTTGGTCTGAGCGGAACCACCCACGCGGGACACCGAGATACCGGCGTTGATAGCGGGACGGATACCGGCGTTGAACAGGCTGGTTTCCAGGAAGATCTGGCCGTCGGTGATCGAGATCACGTTGGTAGGCACGAAGGCCGACACGTCACCGGCTTGGGTTTCGATGATGGGCAGAGCCGTCAGCGAACCCGTCTTACCCTTGACTTCACCCTTGGTGAAGGCTTCCACGTAGTCCGCGTTCACGCGGGCTGCGCGCTCGAGCAGGCGGCTGTGGAGATAGAACACGTCGCCAGGGAACGCTTCGCGGCCTGGTGGACGGCGCAGCAGCAGCGACACTTGGCGGTAAGCGACGGCTTGCTTGGACAGGTCGTCATACACGATCAGGGCGTCTTGGCCACGGTCGCGGAAGTACTCACCCATCGTGCAACCCGAGTAGGCCGACACGTACTGCATGGCAGCGGATTCAGAAGCGGTAGCGGCCACGACGATGGTGTATTCCATCGCGCCAGCTTGCTCCAGCGCACGCACCACGTTCTTGACCGACGAAGCCTTCTGACCAATGGCCACGTACACGCAGGTAACGCCTTGGCCCTTTTGGTTGATGATGGCGTCGATCGCGACAGCGGTCTTACCGGTCTGGCGGTCACCAATGATCAGCTCGCGCTGGCCACGGCCCACGGGCACCATCGCGTCGATGGACTTGATACCCGATTGCAGGGGCTGGTCCACGGATTGACGGGCGATAACACCAGGCGCAACCTTTTCGATCACGTCGGTCATCTTGGCGTTGATAGGACCCTTGCCGTCGATAGGCTGGCCCAGTGCGTTCACCACGCGACCGACCAGTTCCGGGCCCACGGGCACTTCCAGAATACGGCCGGTGCACTTGACGATGTCGCCTTCCGAGATATGGGTGTACTCACCCAGAATCACGGCGCCAACCGAGTCACGCTCCAGGTTCAGAGCCAGACCGAAGGAAGGTTGACCATCGGCGGTGGCTGGGAATTCCAGCATTTCGCCGGCCATCACATCGGACAGGCCGTGCACGCGCACGATACCGTCGGTCACCGACACCACCGTACCTTGGTTACGGATATCGGAATTGCCTGACAGACCCTCAATGCGGCTCTTGATCAGTTCAGAAATTTCTGCGGGATTGAGTTGCATTACTCACTCCTTTTCATGGTTTAGCCGAATCCTCGAACTGCTTTAAGCAGTGAGGGTTGCTTTCATTTGTTCCAGACGGGCCTTGACCGAGGTGTCAAGCACCTCGTCACCCACCACAACGCGAACGCCGCCAATCAGCGACTCGTCCACGGTGGTGCTCAGATTCAGTGGGCGGCCAAAGCGTTTTTCCAGCACGGTGCCCAGCGCATTCAATGCGGAGTCATCCATGGGGAAGGCGCTGTACACCAGCGCATCGGACGAACCGTTGTTACGGTTCACCAGCGCGCGAAATTGCGAGGCCACTTCAGGCAGCGCATCCAGACGGCGGTTTTCCACCACCGTGCGCAGGAAGTTGCGCGCCAGGTCTGACAAGGCCCAACCGCGTGCCAGCGTCACACCGGCCATCACATCGATCACCTGTTCGTTGGTGACGTTGGGATTGTCGGCCAGCAGGCGCATTTCCGGATCGGCGGCAATCGCCGCCAGTTCGTCCGTCCAAGACAGGGCATCGTTCAGGCCAACACTCTTTTCAGTGCAGGCCTTGAACAAGGCTTCAGCGTAAGGACGGGCAATGGTGGCGAGTTCTGCCATTTCGTTGCTTCCTTACAGCTCAGTCTTCAGGCGATTGAGCAAATCACTGTGTACCGCAGGATTGACTTCCTTGCGGAGAATCTGCTCAGCACCCTTGACAGCCAAAGCAGCAACTTGCTCGCGCAGCGATTCGCGCGCCTGGATCACTTGCTGCTCGGCATCTGCACGAGCGGCGGCAATGATCTTGTTGCCTTCTTCGGTAGCACGGGCCTTGGCCTCTTCTACGATTGCTTGGGCACGACGGTCTGCGTCCGCGATACGCGACGCTGTCTCATTGCGGGTTGCGGAAAGTTCTTCCTCAACGCGCTTGTTCACAGCTGTCAACTCGGACTTTGCCTTATCGGCAGCAGCAAGACCATCGGCGATTTTCTTTGCTCGCTCATCCAACGCCTTGGCAATAGGTGGCCACACGAATTTCATCGTGAAGAGCACCAGAATCAAGAAGACAATGGCCTGAACGAACAGGGTCGCGTTAATACTCACGGCAACACCTTTCTATCTACGGCGTTGATCGGAGCTTAGGCCAGTTGGAACGGGTTGGCGAAAGCGAACAGCAGAGCGATAGCAACACCGATCAGGAATGCAGCGTCGATCAGACCAGCCAAGATGAACATCTTGGTTTGCAGTTCGTTGATCAGCTCAGGCTGACGTGCCGACGATTCCAGGAACTTGCCGCCCATCAGAGCAATACCGATCGAAGCGCCAATAGCGCCCAGACCAACAATCAGACCACAAGCCAGAGCGACGAGACCGAGAACGTTTTCCATGATGACTCCTGAGAAAAAAAAGAAAGGTTAAGAGAAAAAGGAAAGGGAACAGTTAGTGAGCTTCATGTGCCTGGCCGAGGTAAATCAGCGTCAGCATCATGAAAATGAAGGCCTGCAGAGTAATCACCAGAATGTGGAAGATCGCCCAGATCGTGCCTGCAATGATGTGCCCCACGGGGAGCAACACACCAGAGAGCGACATAGCGGCTGCGCCACCCATCAGGGCAATCAGCATGAACACCAACTCACCAGCGTACATGTTGCCGAACAGTCGCATACCGTGCGACACCGTCTTGGCAACGTATTCAATAATCTGCATCAGCAGGTTGACGATGCCGAGAATCACGGCAAAGACAGGATTCTTGCTGGTACCAAAAGGTGCGGACACCAGTTCGTGCGCCCAGCCGCCCAGACCCTTGATCTTGACGCTGTAGTACAGGCACAGGATCAGCACGGCCGTTGACAGACCCAGGGTGGTCGACAGATCGGCGGTAGGCACGACACGCAGATAGGCGTGGTGGTCACCGGTAGCGCCTTGCCACAGCAGGGGCAGCAGGTCGACCGGCAGCATATCCATCGCGTTCATCAGGAAAATCCAGACGAAGACGGTGAGCGCCAGAGGAGCGATGAACTTGCGCGATTGGGCGTTGTGGATATTGGCCTTGGCCTGGTTATCCACCATCTCGACCAGCATCTCGACTGCTGCCTGGAAACGACCAGGCACGCCGGAGGTGGCCGTGCGCGCGGCCAGCCACATCACAAAGATGCCCAGCACGCCCAGGATCACGCTCACTGAGATCGAATCAAGGTTGACCACCGAGAAATCGATGATCGACTTTTGCTTGATATTCTGAAGATGCTGCAAGTGGTGAACGATGTATTCACTTGCAGTGGGTGCATTCGCTTCTGCGGCCATCGGACAACTCTTCTTCTCAATTACAAAATTTTTGCAGATCTGGTCAGCAGCCAAAGCGCCAACCAGTACGTCTTCATCACTACAACCAGACCCAACACCAGCGCCAACCAGTTGAGTCCCGGCACCACCAGGGGCGCCAGCAGTAGCAGCACCACGGTCAGCACCAATTTTGCGATCTCCAAACCAAAGAACCGGACCATCGCAAGATTCTCTTGCCCAGCCCCCAGATGCAGCCGCAATCCACGTGCAAAAAAGGCAGCAGGAATCACCACCGCCGCCGCACCGTATGCCACCGACCACATCCATCCGGCCCGCTGCGTCACCAGACCCACCAACACGGTGAGCACCACCCCGACAACCAGCTGCCACTTCACCACACGCACCACCGATACCGGCGGATGGCGCTGGCGCCACTCTGCTGCTTCTTGAGCAGTCAGGGGCTTGAAGTCCGATTCTTCGGCCACATGTTCTTCTTGTGGAGCATTTGTTGTCATAGTGTTGGCTCCCGGGCAGAACAACCTAGCCAAAGCCTGCGATTATAAGGATAAACCCGTTGCAAACGGGAAGCGTTTTGTTGCGCGTCTGTTTTTTTGCGTCACACAAGCCCCCATCCAGCCCCTTTTGACGTCAGCTGCATCCGACAAATTCCACACCATGAAGATGGCTTATCGACTGATGGCACATCACTTGCAAGCTTCTGTTTTAATAGCAAAATGAGCACCAACACACCTGCTGCAGACCCCAGCGATTCCGGCACCGATCCTCGCAAAGATTCCCTGATCGAATACCCCTCAGACTTTCCGATTAAAGTGATGGGGCTCAACCAGGACGGCTTTGTCCACGCGGTCACCGCCATCGCCAAGGAACACGACCCTTTCTTCGACGCCAGCAAGGTAGAGCTGCGCCCCAGCAGCGGCGACAAGTACCTGGGTGTCACCATCACCGTGACGGCCACCAGCCGCGAACAGCTCGACAACCTCTACCGGGCGCTCACCTCCAGCCCCCTGGTCAAGGTCGTACTGTAAGCGCACCTTGTTGTCACCTTTGTGAACCTTGCCGGCCCGTTGCGGCCGCTTTTCGCCATGCAGACCCGCTTTCTTGGCCAGGCCGATTACGAGACCACGCTGCACGCCATGCAGCAATTCACTGCGCAGCGCACGCCGCAAACGCCCGATGAGCTGTGGATGTGTGAGCATGCGGCCACTTTCACCCAGGGCATTGCGGGCCTGCCCAGCCATCTGTTGCATACAGGCGACATTCCAGTGGTACAAACCAACCGGGGCGGCCAGGTCACCTACCATGGCCCGGGGCAAGTGGTCGCTTACCCGCTGATCGATCTGCAGCGTGCCGGCTACTTCGTCAAAGAATATGTATTCCGCATTGAAGAGGCGGTGATCCGCACCCTCGCCTCGCTGGGCGTTACCGGCCACCGCGTGGCGGGGGCCCCCGGCATCTATGTGCGCCTCGATGACCCCTTCTCCCACGCGATGCTGGCCCAGCGCCCGGTGCAGCGCGATGGCACCAGCCCCGCACCCGAGCCGGTGTTTGACGGCCTGGGCAAGATTGCCGCGCTGGGCATCAAGATCACCCGCCACTGCAGCTACCATGGTGTGGCCCTGAATGTAAAGATGGACCTGGAACCCTACCACCGCATCAACCCTTGCGGCTATGCCGGGCTGCAAACCGTCGATCTTTCTACAATTGGGGTTAACGCCGACTGGGAGGACGTGGCCAAGACCTTGGCGCGCGAGCTGTCCTCCCGCTTGGCGACTGCCGGTTCTGCATAAGCGGGTGCCGCAGCGCACGCCCTGGTCCCCACCAAGGGGCGGCGCAGCAGCCTCGGGCCGTTCTTGCTCAGAGCCTACGGCCCCAGCGGGTTTGTGCGTGCATCTCGCACAGAACGCGGTGAAACAACTAAAGTGAGCATCATGAGCACCAATGAAGTCGTGCGCGAAGCACAGTCCGCTGCCACCTACAACCCGCTGGCCAAGCAAAAGGCGGCCGCCAAACTGGCGCGCATCCCCGTCAAGGTCCAGCAAGCCGAGGTGCTGAAAAAGCCCGATTGGATCCGCGTCAAGGCCGGCAGCCCCACGACCCGTTTCTACGAGATCAAGGACATCCTGCGCCAGAACAACCTGCACACCGTCTGCGAAGAGGCCAGCTGCCCCAACATCGGCGAGTGCTTTGGCAAGGGCACGGCGACCTTCATGATCATGGGCGACAAGTGCACGCGCCGCTGCCCGTTCTGCGACGTGGGCCATGGCCGCCCCGACCCGCTCGATCTGAACGAGCCGCTGAACCTGGCGCGCACCATTGCCGCACTGCGCCTCAAGTATGTGGTGATCACCAGCGTCGACCGCGATGACCTGCGCGACGGCGGCTCGGGCCACTTTGTCGAGTGCATCAAGAACATCCGCGAGCTCTCGCCCACGACCCAGATCGAGATCCTGGTGCCGGACTTCCGCGGCCGCGATGACCGCGCGCTGGAAATCCTCAAGGCTGCCCCACCCGATGTGATGAACCACAACCTGGAAACCGCACCGCGCCTGTACAAGGAAGCGCGCCCCGGCTCCGACTACCAGTTCAGCCTGAACCTGCTCAAGAAGTTCAAGGACCTGCATCCGAGCGTGCCGACCAAGAGCGGCATCATGGTCGGCCTGGGCGAGACGGATGAGGAAATCCTGCAGGTGATGCGCGACATGCGCGCCCACAACATCGACATGCTGACCATCGGCCAGTACCTGGCTCCCTCGAACAGCCACCTGCCGGTGCGCCGCTATGTGCACCCCGACACCTTCAAGATGTTTGAAGAAGAGGCCTACAAGATGGGCTTCACCCATGCCGCCGTGGGCGCGATGGTGCGCTCGAGCTACCACGCCGACCAGCAGGCACACGCGGCTGGCGTGTAAACGCGCGGTGTTCATCACAGCAAAAGGCTGCCTACCGGGCAGCCTTTTTGCGTTGGGGCTCGCGCCAGAGTCGCAGTCTTAACCCAGCGCCGCGCTGCTGCCCACCACCACCGCATACAGGTCGCCGATGGTGGCCATCGCGCTTTGGTGCAGTTGCACGGCAGAGACCGAACCGGCAGCCGACTGCAGCGCGCGGGTGGCACAGGCATTGGCAACGACGGTGGCGCGCTTGCCGCGCAGGAAGGCGCCTTCGGCGGTGAAGGTGACGCACATATGGCTCATGAAACCGATGATCACCAGCTGCGCGTTGCCGGCAGCATCGACGTGCTCGGCCAGATCGGTGTTGTGGAAGGAATTGGGAGCGGTCTTGACGACGACCGGCTCCCCGGCCTGCGGCGCCACGCTGGCATGGATCTGGCCGATCTCGGCGCGGATGTCATACGGCGAGCCCGCGCCGCCATCATGCATCACATGGATCACCTTGGCGCCGACCGCGCGGGCCTGGGCCAGCAGGCGGGATGCGGCGTCCAGCGCGGCCTCCCAGCCTTCGAGCGCCATCACGCCCTGGGTGTAGGTGTTCTGGTAGTCGACCAGAATCAGGGTCGACTGGGCCAGGACCGCGGGCTTGGCGTCAAGTTGGTTGAGTTCGCGTAAAGTGCTGGTATGCATGGTGGTGGCCTGGTGTAGAGGGTTGACCGCCACCGGCAGTGGTGGCGGCATGGATGCATCTTAGGGACAGCCCCCGCTTCGGACAATGCCGTCTTTGCCGCAGAAACCGACACCCGCCTTGAACGAAAGAACGCATGCCGCACCCTGAACGCCTGATGGTGATCGTGTTGTTTGACCGGGTTGACCTGCTCGACATCAGCGGCCCGCCCGAGGTATTTGCATTGCTGCAGCGCGAGATGGAAGCGCCCTGCGGCTACCAGGTGCTGCTGGCTGCAGAGTCACTGGACCCGGTCACCACCGCTGCAGGCGTGCGCGTGCTGCCCGACATACGCCTGGATAGCCTGCAGCACCAGGCCATTGATACCTTGATCGTGCCGGGCTCGGTCGACACCGATGCCAAGGGCCGCGTGCAGGCGCTGGCCGATCCGGCTGTCGTCCAATGGGTGCAGACGTTGGCGGGACAGTCCCGGCGCGTGGCCTCGGTCTGTGTCGGCGCCCATATTCTGGCCGCCGCCGGCCTGCTCGACGGCAGGGAGGCCACAACGCACTGGTCCACGGCCGCGCAGCTGGCCCAGGACCATCCCTGCATCCGCGTCGATGCCGACCGCATCTACATCCAGCAGGGCCACATCTGGACCGGTGCGGGCCTGACCACCTGCCTGGACCTGGCGCTGGCCTTGGTGGCCGAGGATTTTGGCAACACCTTGGCGATGCGCGTGGCGCGCCAGCTGGTGATGTTCTTGAAACGCCCCGGCGGGCAAAGCCAGTTCAGCGTGATGCTCGAGCCGCTGTCGAGCACGCGCCGCATGGACAAGCTGCGCCAGTACATCGCCGAGCACCTGGGCCAGCCGCTGTCGATGCCCGACCTGGCCGAGCAGATGCATGTGAGCGACCGGCAGCTGGCCCGTATCTTCAAGACCGAGCTGGGCATGACACCGGCCGCCTACCTGGAAGCTGCGCGGGTGGAGGCAGCCCGCCAGCAGCTCGAGGCCACCGATGCCCCGCTGGAGCGGGTGGCCCAGACCTGCGGCTTCAACACCACCGACACGCTGCAGCGCGCGTTTCGCCGCCAGCTGGGCACGACACCGGGCCAGTACCGCAGCCGCTTTCGCACGCCGGCGGAGTAATCCCTGCGAAGGCCTTAGCTCTCCAACAGATCGGCCGGATTCTCGGCGTCGACGACCTGTTGGGCCCAGCCCACCAGGCGCCGCGTATCGGCCCGCAGCACCTGCTGCTTGATGGCCAGGATCTGCGCGGGCTGCATCGAAAAGCTGCGCAGCCCCAAGCCCAGCAGCAAGCGGGTCATCGCGGTATCGCCGGCCATTTCGCCGCAGACGCAGACATCCTTGCCGGCGGCGTTGGCCGCCTGGATGACCTCGGCCACCAGGCGCAGCACGGCGGGGTGGAAGGGGTCATAGAGCTGCGACACCGCCTCATCGGCCCGGTCGATCGCCAGCGTGTACTGGATCAGATCGTTGGTGCCGATCGAGAGGAAATCGAAGTACTTCAAAAAGGTGCGCACCGTCAGCGCCGCGGCCGGTATCTCGATCATCGCGCCCAGCTTGACCAGGCCCTGGGGCACATTGCGCTCGCGCAGCTCCTGCGAGGCTTGCTCGACCAGCGCCAGGGTCTGCTTGATCTCGCTGACATGGGCGAGCATTGGAAACAGCAATTGCACCGGGCCGTGCGCTGCGGCGCGCAAGATGGCGCGCAGCTGGGTGCGGAACATGTCCGGGTCGGCCAGACTGAAGCGGATGGCGCGCAAGCCCAGCGCCGGGTTGAGGTAGTAGTCCTTGGGCTGGGCCTTGTCCAGCGGCTTGTCGGCGCCCACGTCGAGTGTGCGGATCGTCACCGGCATGCCCTGCATGCCCTCGAGCGCTTCGCGGTAGGCGCGGTACTGCTCTTCTTCATCGGGCACCTTGCCGCTCCGCCCCATGAAGAGAAATTCGGTGCGGAACAGCCCCACGCCCACGGCACCCGCTTTAACTGCGGCCGGGCCATCGCCGGGTTGCTCGATATTGGCCAGCAGCTCGATGCGCTCGCCATCGATGGTGATGGAGGGCGTATCGCGCAGGCGCGAGAGGCGCTCGCGCTCCAGGCGCATCTGGCGCTGCTTGAAGCGGTACTCCTCCAGCAGGATCGGCGAGGGATCGACGATCACCTCCCCGGCATCGCCGTCGATGATGACCCAGTCATCGGCGCGGATGAGCTGGCTGGCCGTGCGTGCGCCCACAACGGCCGGAATATCCATGCTGCGCGCGACGATGGCGGTGTGGCTGGTCTTGCCGCCCACGGCCGTGACGAACCCGGAAAACACGCTTTGCTTGAACTGCAGCATGTCGGCCGGCGAGAGGTCATTGGCGATCAGCACCATCGGCGCATCGCGCTCATCGGCCACCCAGTCGTGCTGCCCCTCCTGCACGCCCAGCGGCGTGCTGACGGGCGCCGCCACCGGGCTGGAGACGCCACGCATATGACGCAGCACGCGCTCGACCACCTGCTCGAGATCGCCTTTGCGCTCACGCAGGTACTCGTCGTCCATCTCGTCAAACTGGCGGCACAGCAGCTCCAGCTGCGCGGTCAGCGCCCATTCGGCGTTGTAGAGGCGCTCGCTGATCAGTTGGCGCACGCCCGAGGACAGCATGTCGTCCTGCACCAGCATCAGGTGCACATCCAGGAGCGGCTCGAGCTCCTGCGGGGCATCGACCCCCAGGTCGCCGCGCAGGCGCTGCAGCTCTTCGATCACTGCCAGCCGCCCTTTGCGCACACGCTCGATCTCGCGCGCCACCTGGTCGGGCTCGATCAGGTAATGGGTCACCTCCAGGTGGCTGGACGCCGCCATGACGGCCCGGCCAATGGCAATCCCCCGGGCCACTGCAATTCCATGGATGGCAAATGTCATGCGGATCTTCCTCTTCGCTGGCGCGCTCGTTGCGCCAAGCTGATTTATACGCCTGTCTCAGAAGACTGTACAAGCACGGGGGCTGGTAAAGCGCAGGGAAAGGCGGGCGTTCAGGTAAAGAGCGGCGCATGCCAGTGCCAGCTGGGCAACCTGCCAGCACCGACAGGCAGCGGCGTGCCTGGAAGGTCGTGGCCGGTGCGAAAAGCGAGCCCGCGCCGCTGCAGACGCCAGGCTGCGCCTTATTCGCCTTCGCCGAATTTGTCGTTGATGAGGGCCAGCAAGGCATCCATGGCCTGCTGCTCATCGGCGCCATCGGTCTCGATGGTCACCTCGGTGCCGATGCCGGCGGCCAGCATCATCACGCCCATGATGCTTTTGGCATTGACGCGGCGCTCGCCCCGCGTGATCCAAACCTCGCAGGCAAAACTGCCGGCCAGCTTGGTGAGTTTGGCAGACGCACGGGCATGCAGGCCCAGTTTATTGCTGATGGTGACTGCGGTCTTGATCATGTGCTCGGATATTTTGGTTCTGTGGCGTGTTCTGCGTCACCTGCATGATGCCCTGGCTGCCCCCTGCAATCGCCCGGGCCACGAGGCTGTCCAGCGCTTCTTGGCGATAGCACAGCGCGCGCAGCAGCATCGGCAGGTTGACACCGGCCACCAGCCTTGTAGATGCGCGGCGCTTGGCCAGCTCCTGGGCAATATTATGCGGGGTCGCGCCAAACACGTCGCTCAGCACCAGCACGGGGCCGCTGTGGCTGTGGTCGAGCATGGCCCGCGCCTCCTGCAGGCAGGCCACCGGATCGGCGCTGGCAGGCACATCCAGCGCCATCAGGTGCTCTCCGCTGTCGGGGAACACATGCGCGGCGCATTGCGCCAGCGCCTGGGCCAGCGGTGCATGGGCGATCAACAATATCCGGTTGCTCATCAAATCAAAAACCCAGAAGTTCTGTGAATGGGCATGCAGCAGGCGGCAATCCCGGCCCAGCCGTACCCTGCACCAGTGTAGCGATTTTGCGGCACTGCAACATTGGTAGTGTTGCTTAGCCAAGCGCCCGGGCTGGCCCGTGGCCAATCCGGCGACTCCTAACGCAGCTGCAGACCTTGGACAAAGCTCTGCAGCGCCTCAGCGGCCAAAGGCTCAGCGGACAGCACCAGGGCCTGGTACACGCGCACCTGCGGCCCTTCGGCGCGCGCAAACCAGCGTGCATTCGCATACACGGTGCGCCCCTGGTCATTGCGGCCCTGCCACTGCAGCTGGCGTGCCTGGGGCAGCGCCAAGGTACCGGGCAGTACAAAGGTCTCGCCGGGCAGCGGCTGCCAGGCATCGGCTATCTGCAGCTGCTGGTGCAGTGCCTTTTGCCAGTCAACCATCACCGAGGCCGCATCCTGCGGCTGCGCCAGGGCCACATGGGCCAGTGCATAGGTCGCCCCGTCGGCCTTGCAGCCTACCATCGACACGGCCAAGGTCTGCGTGCCCCAGGCCAGCTCACGCACCGCACGGTCAGGCTTGCAGGGCAGCATCAGGTCCAGCGGTGCATCGGCCAGGCGCACCACGCGCCAGTTCAGCGCCGGGCTGCAGGCGGCCAGCAGCATGGCAGTGGTGAGGATCAGGCGGCGGGCCAGGGGCATCCGGCCATTATGGGCACGGCACTGTGATGGTCAAGCCGTGCGCGCAGGTATGGCCAGCGTACTGCACCCGTCAGCAACACTGGTCGCATAATGACCACAGCGCCGAACTTTCGGCACCGCCTTGACTCCGAGCACCATGTCCCGAAAAACCTCCACCACCGTCCTCACCACGCTGGCCATCGCTGCGGCGATTGGCATTGGTGCCTTTGTCTACCAGGGCACGGGGCAGGCGGCCGCGCCCGAGAGCCGGTTTGTGCTGCTCAACGGCAGCACGCAGACGACGGCCGACATGAAGGGCAAGGTCACCCTGGTGAACTTCTGGGCCACCAGCTGCACCACCTGCGTGGCGGAAATGCCCGAGATCATCAAGACCTACGACAAGTACAAGGACCGTGGCTACGACACCATGGCAGTGGCCATGCACTACGACCCGCCCAGCTATGTCGTCAACTTTGCAGAGTCGCGCAAGCTGCCTTTCAAGGTCGCGATCGACAACACCGGCCAGATTGCCAAGGACTGGGGCGACATCCAACTCACCCCGACCACCTTTGTCGTGAACAAGCAGGGCCAGGTGGTCAAGCGCTATGTGGGCGCGCCCAATTTTGAGGAGCTGCACAAGCTGATCGACAAGCTGCTCGCAGAGACCTGAACCTTTGCAGCACCCCCCCAAGAAAACCGCCCTTGATAGGCGGTTTTTCAATGGCGCCTGCGATGGCGCGGGCGCTACACTGCACATTCCTTGACTAAGCGCCGCCGCTGTGGACCGACCTGAGATAACGTTCCTGCACCCCACCACACCGGAAGAGCTCGCCGTGACCCGCGAGATCTTTCGGGAATATGCCCAGTCACTGGATATTGATCTGGGTTTCCAGGGTTTTGAGGAAGAGCTGGCCGAGCTGCCCGGCGAATATGGCGACCCACGCGGCGACCTGGTGCTGGCGCTGGTGGAAGGCTCGGTCGCCGGCTGCTGCGCGCTGCGGCCCATGGACGACGTGGACTACAGCAACGCCTGCGAGATGAAGCGCCTCTATGTGCGCAAGGCCTTCCGGGGCTTTGGCCTGGGCCGCCAGCTGGTGGACTACACCATGGCCAGCGCGATCCGCCTGGGATATGACTGCATCCTGCTCGACACGTTGGACAGCATGGAGTCGGCCCGCGCGCTCTATGCCGATTTTGGCTTTGAAGAGATTCCGCCCTACTACCACAACCCCGTCGCCGGTACGCACTACCTCAAGGCCGACGTCCATCCCTGACCGCTGCGCTAGGAACAGCGCACTGCAGATACCGCTGCCAGCCACAAAAAAGCACGCCCAGGCGTGCTTTGTGCATTCCGGCCAGGCCCTGCAACGCCTTGCAGCGCAGCAGCAGCCCGATGTGGCCTTAGGCCTGCTTGGCTTGGGCCAGGATGGTGTCGGCATCGCTGACCGTGAACTGGCCAGGGGCTTCCACGTTCAGCTGCACCACCTTGCCATCCTTGACCAGCATGGAGTAGCGGTTGCTGCGCAGGCCCAGGCCCTTGCCGTTGAGGTCCAGCGTCAGGCCGGTGGCCTTGGCAAAGGCGGCATCGCCGTCACCAATCATGCGCACCTTGCCTTCGGTGTGCTGGTCCTTGCCCCAGGCGCCCATCACAAAGGCGTCATTGACGGACAGGCACCAGATTTCATCCACACCGGCGGCCTTGAAGGCGTCTGCCTTTTCCACGTAGCCAGGCAGGTGCTTGGCCGAGCAGGTCGGCGTGAAAGCGCCGGGCACCGCAAACAAAGCGATGGTCTTGCCAGCCGCTTCCTTGCTCACATCAAAGGCATTGGGGCCCAGGCTGCAGCCATTGCCTTCGACCGCCACAAACTCGCTCAGGGTTGCAGAGGGAAGCGAATCGCCAACTTTGATCATGGTGTACTCCTTGTAAATTGCCCATCAGGCAGTGATCCCGCCGGCCGGAGGGCCAAAACGGGCATAAAAAAACGACCCACAGATTGTGGGTCGTTTTTGAAGTTACGTTGGTGCAAGTCGCAAAAGACTTAAACCAAAGCAGCCTTTTGCACCAAGCGGGTAGCAACCCAGTTCTTGGTCTTGGAGAGCGGACGGCTCTCGGTGATCTCGATCGTATCGCCGGTGTTGTACTCGCCCTTTTCGTCGTGGGCGTGGTACTTGCTGGACTTGATCATGATCTTGTCGTAGATGGGGTGCTTCACGCGACGTTCTACCAGAACGGTCACGGTCTTTTCACGCTTATCGCTGACCACCTTGCCAATCAAGGTGCGCTTGAGGGATTTTTTAGCTTCCGTCATGTCGGCTCCTATTACTTGGCGGCTTGCTTTTCAGCAAGAATGGTCTTGGCACGTGCCACATCGCGGCGGGTAGCCTTGATGGTAGCGGTGTTGCCCAGTTGTTGCGTTGCCTTTTGCATGCGCAGACCAAAGTGAGCCTTTTGCAAGGACTTGATCTCGGCTTCCAGGCCAGCAACGTCTTTTTGGCGCAGTTCAGCAGCTTTCGTCATATCGATTTCTCCTGAATTTAAGCGCCAAGCTGACGGGTAACGAACGTGGTGCGCAGCGGCAGCTTGGCAGCAGCCAGGCGGAACGCTTCGCGGGCCAGTTCTTCGGGCACGCCAACGATTTCGAACACCATCTTACCGGGCTGAATTTCAGCCACGTAGTACTCTGGGTTGCCCTTACCGTTACCCATACGGACTTCGGCTGGCTTGGTCGAGATTGGCTTGTCAGGGAACACGCGGATCCAGATACGGCCACCACGCTTGACGTGACGGGAGATTGCACGACGTGCAGCCTCGATCTGGCGGGCCGTCAGGCGGCCACGGTCCGTGCATTTCAGGCCGAAATCACCGAACGCTACCGTGTTACCACGGGTTGCGATACCAGTGTTGCGACCCTTTTGCTCCTTGCGGTATTTGCGGCGAGCAGGTTGCAGCATAGTTATTCTCCTTTACCGTCCGCTGCTGTAGCGGGCGCGTCAGTCTTGCGAACGCGCTTAACGGAATCAGCACCAGCGCCGGCGGGCTTGTCGCTGCCGTCTGCAGGAGCCGTGTTACCACCAGCGGGGCGACGAGGGCCACGCGATGGACGATCGCCATTGCGGTTGTCACGACGAGGACCACGTGGACGACGCTCTTCTTCAGGACGTGGCGTTTCTGCGGCTGGCAGATCGTTACGACCCAGAGTGTCACCCTTGTAGACCCACACCTTCACGCCGATCACACCGTAGGTGGTCTTGGCTTCGGAGGTGCCGTAATCGATGTCGGCGCGCAGGGTGTGCAGTGGCACACGACCTTCGCGGTACCACTCGGTACGTGCGATTTCGATACCGTTGAGACGGCCCGACGACATGATCTTGATACCTTGAGCGCCCAGACGCATCGCGTTCTGCATCGCACGCTTCATGGCGCGACGGAACTGGATACGCTTTTCGAGCTGCTGGGTGATCGAGTCAGCGATCAGCTGGGCATCGATTTCAGGCTTGCGCACTTCTTCGATGTTCACAGCCACTGGCACGCCCAGGCGAGCAGCGAGTTCCTTCTTCAGGGCCTCGATGTCTTCACCCTTCTTGCCGATCACCACACCAGGACGCGCCGAGTAAATGGTGATGCGGGCGTTCTTGGCAGGACGCTCGATCAGAACGCGTGCCACGGCAGCGTTCTTCAGCTTCTCTTTCAGGTACTCACGAACCTTGATGTCTTCGGCCAGCATGCCGGCGAAATCACGGTTGCTTGCGTACCAGCGGCTAGACCAGTTACGGCTGACCGCCAGACGGAAGCCGGTAGGATGGATTTTTTGTCCCATGTTCTTCCTTTAGGCCTCAGTTACCCACGGTCACATAAATGTGGCAGGTAGGCTTGCTGATGCGGTTGCCGCGGCCCTTGGCGCGAGCGGTAAAACGCTTGAGCGTGGTGCCTTGCTCGACGAAGATGGTCTTGACCTTCAATTCGTCGATGTCAGCGCCGTCGTTGTGCTCAGCGTTGGCGATAGCGGACTCCAGAACCTTCTTGACGATCACGGCAGCTTTTTTCTGCGTGAATTCGAGAATGTTCAGAGCTTGGTCAACCTTCTTGCCGCGAATCAGATCCGCAACCAGACGGCCTTTGTCAACCGACAGGCGAACGCCGCGGAGGACTGCACGTGTTTCAGACATGGTCTACTCCTTATCGTTTCGCTTTTTTATCAGCGGGGTGACCCTTGAAGGTGCGCGTCAGGGCGAATTCGCCGAGCTTGTGGCCCACCATCTGGTCGGTTACATATACCGGTACGTGTTGCTTGCCGTTGTGCACGGCGATGGTCAGACCGATGAAATCGGGCAGAACCATGGAGCGACGCGACCAGGTCTTCACTGGTTTCTTGTCCTTGGTGGCGATGGCCTTTTCGACCTTTGCCAGCAAGTGATGGTCAACAAACGGACCCTTTTTAAGAGAACGAGTCATTTGCTACCCCTTACTTCTTACGGCGCGACACGATCATGGTCTGTGTGCGCTTGTTGTTACGGGTACGGTAGCCCTTCGTCAGATTGCCCCATGGGTCAACTGCGTGACGGCCTTCACCGGTCTTGCCTTCACCACCACCGTGTGGGTGATCGACAGGGTTCATCACCACACCGCGGACGGTAGGACGAATACCCATCCAACGCTTGACACCGGCCTTGCCCAGTTGGCGCAGGCTGTGTTCTTCGTTGGCGACTTCACCGATGGTTGCACGGCATTCGATATGGATCTTGCGAACTTCGCCCGAACGCATACGCACTTGGGCGTAAACGCCTTCGCGAGCCAGCAGGGTAGCCGAGGTACCAGCGGAACGGGCGATTTGTGCGCCAGCGCCGATCTTCAGCTCGATGCAGTGAATGGTCGAACCCACAGGGATGTTGCGGATCGGCAGGGTGTTACCCACGCGGATCGGTGCTTCAGAGCCACTGATGATGGTTGCGCCCACTTCCAGGTTACGCGGAGCGATCACATAACGACGCTCGCCGTCTGCGTAGCACACCAGAGCGATGTGAGCGGTACGGTTTGGATCGTATTCAATGCGTTCCACCTTGGCGGGGATGCCGTCCTTGGTGCGCTTGAAGTCCACCACACGGTAGTGGTGCTTGTGACCACCGCCCTTGTGACGGGTAGTGATGTGACCGTTGTTGTTGCGGCCTGCCTTTTGGAACTGAGGTTCCAGCAGAGGAGCGAAACCTTCGCCCTTGTGCAGATGGCCACGGGTCACCTTCACCACATGGCGTTGGCCGGGCGAAGTTGGTTTGAGCTTAATAACAGCCATGATTACGCAGCCTCCCCAGAGAGGTTCAGCTCTTGACCTGGCTTGAGCAGCACATAAGCCTTGCGCACGTTGTCGCGGCGGCCGATGGTCTTGCCAAAGCGCTTGGTCTTGCCCTTGGTGTTCACCACAGACACGCCCTTCACTTCGACCTTGAACAGCAGCTCAACAGCGGCCTTGATCTCGGGCTTGGTGGCGTTCTGCAGCACCTTGAATGTCACAGCGTTGGACTTTTCAGCAACCAGCGTGGCCTTTTCGGACACGATAGGAGCAACCAGCACTTGCATCAGACGACCTTCGTCGAACTTGCGTTCGGCGGGAGTAGGGTTCACACGGCTCATGCGAACATCTCCTTGAGTTTGTCGAGAGCGCCCTTGGTAACGAGCACTTTCTTGAATTGCACCAGCGACACTGGATCAGCGTAACGTGGCTCAACCACGAACACATTCTTCAGATTGCGCGAAGCGAGGTACATGTTTTCGTCCACTTCGTCGGCGATCACCATCACCGAGTCCAGGTTCATGGACTTGAACTTGTCAGCCAGTACCTTGGTCTTGGGCGAATCAACCGTCAGCGAATCAACCACAGCCAGGCGGCCTTCACGGGCCAGCTGCGAGAAGATGGATGCCATACCGGCGCGGTACATCTTCTTGTTGATCTTCTGCGTGAAGTTTTCATCAGGCAGATTCGGGAAGATGCGACCGCCGCCACGCCACAGAGGCGAAGACGACATACCAGCACGTGCACGGCCAGTACCCTTTTGTTTGAAAGGCTTGGCGGTGGTGTGACGGACCTGTTCGCGGTCCTTTTGAGCGCGTGTGCCTTGACGGCCGTTGGCGCGGTAAGCAACGATGATCTGGTGAATCAGGTCTTCATTGAAATCGCGACCAAACACGGTCTCAGGAGCGTCCACTTGGGAGGCTGCCTTACCTTGTTCGTTCAGGAGTTCGAGCTTCATTAGTTCGCTCCTTTAGCGGCTGCCTTGACAGCAGGACGCACGGTCACGAAGCCATTCTTCGAACCGGGGATTGCGCCCTTGATCAGCAGCAGTTGACGGGCTTCGTCGATACGAACCACGTCGAGATTCTGGGTAGTCACGGTCTCATCGCCCATGTGACCGGTCATGCGCTTACCGGGGAACACGCGACCTGGGTCTTGTGCCATACCGATCGAGCCGGGAACATTGTGCGAACGGCTGTTACCGTGAGAAGCACGTTGCGACTTGAAGTTGTGACGCTTGATGGTACCGGCGTAGCCCTTACCGATCGAGGTACCTTGCACGTCGACCTTTTGGCCCACTGCGAAGATCTCGGTCACTGGCAAGGATGCACCTGCGGCGTACTTGCCGGCGGTGTCAGCTTCAACGCGGAATTCCTGGGTGATTTCACCAGCTTCCACGCCTGCCTTGGCCAGGTGGCCAGCGGCTGGCTTGGTCACGCGCGAAGCGCGGCGTTGACCAAAAGTGACCTGCAGGGCCACGTAGCCGTCGTTCTCTTGGGTTTTGACCTGGGTCACGCGGTTGTTAGACACATCCACCACGGTGACAGGCACTGCATCGCCGTCATCCGTGAACAGGCGCATCATGCCTACCTTACGGCCCAGCAACCCGAGGGAGTTGCTTTGACTCATTTGTTGCTCCAAAACTTCCGCCACCGAAACTGCAATTGGCTCGGTGTTGCCCCTGGGTTTGACGCCACAGGCACGAAAGAAGGTTAATAAAAACTTCGCCTCTTACCACCAAAATGCCAGGCACATTGGATGTATAGATCACGAAGCCATAAATTCTAACGCGAACTTCCCAAATAGGCAAGTTCGCGTTAGAAAGGACAAGCAGCCACACCGGCAGGTGTGGCTTTCAGGCCTTATTGCAGTTTGATTTCGACGTCCACGCCGGCAGCCAGGTCCAGCTTCATCAGCGCGTCAACGGTCTTGTCGGTAGGATCGACAATGTCCATCAGGCGTTGGTGGGTGCGGATTTCCAGCTGGTCACGCGAAGTCTTGTTCACGTGGGGCGAACGCAGAATGTCAAAACGCTTCATGCGGGTTGGCAGTGGCACTGGACCCTTGACAATCGCGCCGGTGCGCTTGGCGGTTTCAACGATTTCAGCAGCGGACTGGTCGATCAACTTGTAATCGAAAGCCTTCAGGCGGATGCGGATTTTTTGCTTGGACATGGTTAATTCCCAGTTGTGCTAAGAATTAAGCAATGATCTTGGCAACCACGCCAGCGCCCACGGTACGGCCGCCTTCGCGAATAGCGAAACGCAGACCTTCTTCCATAGCGATGGGGTTGATCAGCTTGACGGTGATCGACACGTTATCGCCAGGCATCACCATTTCCTTGTCAGCTGGCAGCTCGATGGCGCCGGTCACGTCCGTGGTACGGAAGTAGAACTGAGGACGGTAGTTGTTGAAGAAGGGGGTGTGGCGGCCGCCTTCGTCCTTGCTCAGCACATACACTTCAGCGGTGAAGTGGGTGTGTGGCTTGATCGAGTTAGGCTTGCACAGCACTTGGCCACGCTCCACGTCTTCACGCTTGGTGCCGCGCAGCAGCAGGCCAACGTTGTCACCAGCTTGACCTTGGTCCAGCAGCTTGCGGAACATTTCCACGCCGGTCACGGTGGTCTTGACGGTATCCTTGATACCGACGATTTCGATTTCTTCGCCGACCTTGATGATACCGCGCTCGATACGGCCGGTCACCACGGTACCACGACCGGAGATGGAGAACACGTCTTCCACGGGCATCAGGAAAGCACCGTCCACAGCGCGCTCTGGCGTTGGGATGTAGGTGTCCAGCGCTTCAGCCAGACGCAGGATAGCGGGTTCACCCTTGTCGGATTGGTCGCCTTCCAGAGCCAGCTTAGCCGAGCCGCGGATGATGGGGGTGTCGTCACCTGGGAAATCGTACTTGTCCAGCAGTTCGCGGACTTCCATTTCCACCAGCTCCAGCAGCTCTTCGTCATCCACCATGTCGCACTTGTTCAGGAACACGATGATGTAAGGCACGCCCACCTGGCGAGCCAGCAGGATGTGTTCACGGGTCTGGGGCATGGGGCCGTCAGCAGCCGAGCAAACCAGAATAGCGCCGTCCATCTGGGCAGCGCCGGTGATCATGTTCTTCACATAGTCGGCGTGACCTGGGCAGTCCACGTGAGCGTAGTGGCGGTTAGCCGTTTCGTACTCAACGTGTGCGGTATTGATGGTGATGCCGCGTGCCTTTTCTTCAGGAGCAGCGTCGATTTCGTCGTACTTCTTGGCTTCGCCGCCGAACTTGGCAGACAGCACGGTTGCGATAGCAGCCGTCAGCGTGGTCTTGCCGTGGTCCACGTGACCAATGGTGCCCACGTTGACGTGCGGCTTGGTCCGTTCGAATTTACCTTTTGCCATGAGAATTCTCCAA
Source organism: Comamonas sp. JNW (assembly GCF_003105075.1). Lineage (NCBI taxonomy): Bacteria > Pseudomonadati > Pseudomonadota > Betaproteobacteria > Burkholderiales > Comamonadaceae > Comamonas > Comamonas sp. JNW. The sequence continues at coordinate 122,590 of NZ_QETI01000011.1, read as the reverse complement.
ATAAAGAGCAAAACCTGTGTTGGGTTTAACGTCTACACCGAATTGCTGGGTCGCTTCGCACAGGAAACAAAGCGGCACCCGGTCGTAGACAAAAAAGCGATCCGCACCTGGCAAGCCAGGTGCGGGCGCATATTTTAGGCCTTTGCGCGGGAAGCGACAATAGCCTCGGCCACATTACGTGGGGCTTCAGCGTAGTGCTTGAACTCCATCGTGTACGTAGCGCGGCCTTGCGTTTGCGAACGCAGCGACGTGGCGTAGCCGAACATTTCGGACAGTGGCACTTCTGCCTTGATGGCCTTGCCGCCACCGACCATGTCGTCCATGCCCTGCACCATACCGCGGCGGGAAGACAAGTCACCCATCACGGTACCGGCGTAGTCTTCAGGCGTTTCCACTTCCACGGCCATCATGGGCTCGAGGATCACGGGGCTGGCCTTGCGAGCAGCTTCCTTGAAACCGAAGATAGCGGCCATCTTGAACGCCATTTCGTTCGAGTCCACATCGTGGTACGAACCGAAGGTCAGCGTCACTTTGACGTCCACCACAGGGTAGCCAGCCAGCACGCCGGAGGTCAGCGCTTCGATCACGCCCTTTTCCACCGCAGGGATGTATTCGCGAGGAACCACACCGCCCTTGATGGCGTCGACGAACTCGAAGCCCTTGCCTGGCTCTTGCGGCTCAACCGTGAACACCACGTGACCGTACTGGCCCTTACCGCCGGACTGGCGAACGAACTTGCCGTCCACGTCCACCACCTTTTGGCGAATCGTTTCGCGGTAGGCCACTTGGGGCTTGCCCACGTTGGCTTCCACGTTGAATTCACGCTTCATGCGGTCAACGATAATTTCCAGGTGCAGCTCGCCCATACCGGCGATGATGGTCTGACCCGATTCTTCGTCGGAGCGCACGCGGAACGATGGATCTTCTGCAGCCAGACGCGACAGAGCGATACCCATCTTTTCCTGGTCGGCCTTCGACTTGGGTTCCACAGCCTGTGCAATCACGGGCTCTGGGAACACCATGCGTTCGAGCACGATAGGCGAAGCCACGTCGCACAGGGTTTCACCGGTGGTCACGTCCTTCAGGCCCACGCAAGCGGCGATGTCACCGGCGCGGATTTCGTCCACTTCGATACGGTCGTTCGCCATCATCTGCACGATACGGCCGATACGCTCTTTCTTGCCCTTGACCGAGTTGTACACGGTGTCGCCCTTGGACAGAACGCCGGAGTACACACGCACGAAGGTCAACTGGCCCACGAACGGGTCAGTCATCAGCTTGAACGCCAGAGCGGAGAACTTCTCGCCGTCGTCCGCCTTGCGGGTCAGCTTCTTTTCTTCGTCTTCTGGGTCGGTACCAGCCACGTCAGGGATGTCCACTGGCGAAGGCAGGTAGTCGATCACGGCGTCCAGCATGCGCTGCACACCCTTGTTCTTGAACGCGGTGCCGCACAGCATTGGCTGGATTTCGGTCGACAGCGTGCGGGCGCGGATACCGGCCTTCACGTCTTCTTCCGACAAGGTACCTTCTTCCAGGTACTTGTTCATCAACTCTTCCGACGCTTCGGCAGCCGATTCCACCAGGTTTTCACGCCACTTGTTGGCGGTCTCGACCAGGTCTGCAGGAATGTCAGCGTATTCGAACTTCATGCCCTGGGACGCTTCGTCCCAGATGATGGCCTTCATCTTGACCAGATCGACCACGCCGGTGAAGTTGTCTTCAGCGCCGATTGGGATCACCACGGGCACGGGGTTGGCCTTCAAGCGCAGCTTCATCTGGTCGTAGACCTTGTAGAAGTTGGCACCGGTACGGTCCATCTTGTTCACAAAGGCCAGACGTGGCACCTTGTACTTGTTGGCTTGACGCCACACGGTTTCGGACTGGGGCTGCACGCCACCCACAGCGCAGTACACCATGCAAGCACCGTCGAGCACGCGCATGGAACGTTCCACTTCAATCGTGAAGTCCACGTGGCCGGGGGTGTCGATGATGTTGAAGCGGTGTTCTGGGTAGGACATGTCCATACCCTTCCAGAAGCAGGTCACTGCAGCGGAAGTGATGGTAATGCCACGCTCTTGCTCTTGCTCCATCCAGTCGGTGGTAGCAGCGCCGTCGTGCACTTCGCCCAGCTTGTGGGTCACGCCGGTGTAAAACAGGATACGTTCGGTCGTGGTGGTTTTACCTGCGTCGATGTGCGCAGAAATACCGATATTGCGGTAGCGCTCGATGGGGGTCTTGCGAGCCATGGTTGATCCTTTGTTGATCAGTAAGTGTGGAGGCGATGCGGACTGGCGGATTGCGCAGGCATCAGCCTACGATGTGAGGGCAGTCTCAATCCGAGCAAGGCCGCAGGCAAAAATTGTTGCATGCGGCCTTTGCAATATCGAGACAGATCTCGCGCAGCTTAGAAGCGGAAGTGGCTGAATGCCTTGTTGGCTTCGGCCATACGGTGCACTTCGTCACGACGCTTCATCGCGCCGCCACGGCCTTCGGTGGCTTCCAGCAGTTCGTTGGCCAGGCGTTGGGCCATGGACTTTTCACCGCGCTTGCGAGCAGCTTCCTTGATCCAGCGCATGGACAGAGCCAGACGACGGACAGGACGCACTTCCACTGGCACCTGGTAGTTGGCACCGCCAACACGGCGCGACTTCACTTCGACCATGGGCTTGACGTTGTTGATGGCAACAACGAAAGCTTCCAGCGGGTCTTTATCAGGGTGCTTCTTCTCGATCAGTTCCAGAGCGCCGTAAATGATGCGCTCAGCAACTGCCTTCTTGCCGCCTTCCATGATCACGTTCATGAATTTGGACAGCTCTACATTGCCGAACTTTGGATCCGGCAGAATTTCACGTTTGGGGACTTCGCGACGACGTGGCATTTCTTTACCTCTATCTTTGCTTCAGTTGGCATCTTTTCAGACACCGCGAGAGCCAATCAAGGACTCCCACTTACTCGACCCACACAAAACACTTGCGCTTGGGGTCACTACGCTGAATCTCGCGCCACGCGGGACACAGCACCTTTGTATTCGTTCAAAAAACCAGGGCTTACTTGGCCTTAGGCTTCTTGGCACCGTACTTCGAACGGGACTGCTTACGGTCCTTGACGCCTTGCAGGTCAAGCGAACCGCGCACGATGTGGTAACGCACACCTGGCAAGTCCTTCACACGGCCACCGCGCACCAGCACAACGCTGTGCTCTTGCAGGTTGTGGCCTTCACCGCCGATGTACGAAATGACTTCGAAACCGTTGGTCAGACGAACCTTGGCCACCTTACGCAAAGCCGAGTTAGGCTTCTTAGGCGTCGTGGTGTACACACGGGTGCACACGCCGCGGCGCTGGGGGCAGTTTTCCATAGCAGGGCTCTTGGATTTAACAACTTCTACCGTGCGGCCCTGACGCACGAGTTGGTTAATGGTTGGCATTAATAAACGTCCCTAAACGTGAAATTACCGTGAACTTACCGTGATTTGCTGCCAGCCCCTTGCCCCAAAGGCAAAGACGGCAGCCCCTTCGGAAATTCCGAAAAGCCCTCTAATGTACCACCTGACTCCAAATTGAGCAAATGGTTTGGACCCAAGGCCACTGCCCGGTGGCCGCCATCGGGGCACTTTCTTCAGGCAGGGCCCAACAGCTCTGCTTTAGCTGCTCTCATTTTTGCAAGCACAGAAACCACAAAGCGTGCCAGGGGCACGCTTTGCAGAGGGGTGGACTGGGCGTCTGCCGGGCCTTAGAACCTGTTCAAAGTCTCCTCGCGCCGCGACAGTGTCTTTGCGGGATGGGATGCTAGGGGGGGGCGCCCAGCCGCGCAATACCGCAGCAATAGCCCGGCTATTGCGAGGATTTGCAACGACGCAGACCGCCCCTGCCCGGGCGGCCCTAGCCGGGCGCCCCTTCCCGGGCAGCGCAAAGCCACTATCCCTACGGGTTGGAGTGAAATCGGGCGATTTCTGCGCGCTGGCCCTTGCTTGCACCCCGGTGCAAGCTGCGTTCCATCCCTTCGAACTCATCCCGATTGCACTCCAACGCGGCTGCGTAGAGACTTTGAACAGGTTCTTATAGGGCCGGCATCAGCACCGCTTTACTTGATCCACAGACGGATCGCATCCCAGGCGCGGCCAAAGATGCCCGCTTCTGCGACATCGTCGAGCGCCACCAGCGGCACCTCGGCCACTGGCTGGCCGCCTGCCATCACCTTCAAGGTGCCCAGCTTCTGGCCCTTGGTGAAGGGCGCAATCAGCGGCTCCTGGCTCACCACCTGGGTTTCGAGCTTGCCGCCGGTGCCCGCTGGCACATTCACGACGATGGGCGCCACGCTGCCGATCTTGACGGTGTCCTGCGCGCCCTTCCAGGCCTTGGGGGTCGCCACGGCCTGGCCGCCATCGAACAGCTTGACGGTGTCGAATGCGGTATAGCCCCAGTTCAATAGCTTCTGGCTTTCGTTGGCGCGGTCCTTGTCGCTGGCCGCTCCCAGCAGGATGGAGATCAGGCGGCGCTCGCCCGCATTGGGTACCTGGCGCTTGGCCGTAGAGACCAGGCAATAGCCGGCGGCATTGGTGTGGCCGGTCTTGAGGCCGTCCACCGTCGGGTCGCGGAACAACAAAGTATTACGATTGGTGCCGTTGGACTTGGGCGTGCCGGGGTAGAACCACTGCTTGGTCGCGTAGTAGTGCATGTACTCCGGGAAGTCCTTGATCAGGCGGTTGGCCAGAATGCTCAGGTCCTTGGCGGTCGTCGTGTGGCCCGGCTCGGTCAGGCCTTCGGGGTTCTTGTAGGCCGTGTTGGTCATGCCCAGCGCCTTGGCCTGCTCGTTCATCAGGCGCACAAAGTTCTCGGCCGTGCCGCCCACCGCTTCGGCCAGCGCCATCGTCGCATCGTTGCCCGATTGCACAATCATGCCGTGCAGCAGGTCATCCACCTTCACCTGCATCTTGGGGTCGATGAACATGCGCGAGCCGGGCATCTTCCAGGCGCGCTCGCTCACCGGCATGGTCTGCTCCAGGCTGATCTTCTTGTTGCGCAGCGCATCGAACACCACATAACCCGTCATCAGCTTGGTGAGCGAGGCCTGCTCGACCGGCGCATCCACATCCTTGGCCGCCAAGATCTGGCCGGTGGTCACGTCAAACAACAGGTAGTTGCGCGCCGCGATCTCGGGCGGCTGGGGCGCTGCCAATTGGGCAAAGGCCAGGGTGGGCGCCAGCAGCGCTGCTGCAGCCCAGTTACGCAGGGTGGGCATCAAGCTCGATTTCATGTCGTTCAACTCTTAGAAACAAGTGCCTGCAGCGCAGGATGGCTGGCCGCAGGATATCAAAAACAATAGCAATACTACACCACCATCACAAGGCGGGGGCCAGCAGGTGGCGCGTGACCAGGCCTTTGAGCAGCGGTAATTGTCCGTGGAAAAAATGCCCGCCTCCGGGCACAACCGTAACCGGTAGTATCTGAGGCCGGGCCCAGTCCATCACCGCCGACAGCGGCACCGTGTCATCGGCCTCGCCATGCACCACCAAGGTGCGCTCATGGGCTTCGGGCGGCAAGGTCGCCACCGTAAAGCGCGATGCGGCCGTGCCCACGAACACCGCCTTGTCGATCTGGCGTTGGGGCCAAAGTTCCGCCAACGCATGGCTCATCACAAAGGAGCCAAAAGAAAAACCGGCCAGCGCCAGATTCCCCTGGGGCGCGAGCTGCTCGACCACGGCCAGAAAATCATCTCGCTCGCCGCGGCCTTCGTCATAGCTGCCTGCCGACTGGCCGACACCGCGAAAGTTGAAGCGCAGCGCCGTCCAGCCGCTCGCCACAAAGGCCCGCGCCAGGGTCTGCACCACCTTGTTGTCCATCGTGCCGGCAAACAGCGGATGGGGATGGGCAATGATGGCCGTGCCGCGCTGTGCGCCATCGGGGCTGGCGGCCAGATCACGGGCCACTTCCAGAATGCCGGCCGGCCCGTGGATGGTGAAACGTTCGGTTTGCGCGTTCATGCTGCGGTCTACTCCATGGCGGGCCACCCACCGCCTGCAGCGGCAGTGGCGCCCTGTGTCTGTGCGGAAAAAAATCGGGGGAGGGAAAAAGTACGCGCTCAGCGCCCCACGTCGGGCGGGGTCAGCAAGCGCTCGACCACCTTGCCGTTCTTCAGGTGCGACTCGACGATTTCATCGATATCGTCATTGTCGATATAGGTGTACCAGACGCCCTCGGGGTAGACCGCCATGATGGGGCCGCCTGCGCAGCGGTCCAGGCAGCCAGCCTTGTTGACGCGCACCTTGCCCGGCCCGCTCAAGCCTTCGGCTTTGACGCGGGCCTTGCAGTGGTCAAACATGTCCTTGGCGCCATGGTGGGCACAGCTGTCTTCACCGTTGACGCGGTCATTGAGGCAGAAGAACACGTGGTGCTGGTAGTACTGGCCGTCGTTGCCAGGTTTTTGCTCGCTCATGCCAAGCTCTCTTCGAATGCGATCCCCCATTGTGGCAGCTTGGCGCCCGCCTGGCGCCCAGAGGCCGCAATACTGCCACGGGCTACTGCGTTTAGCCTTGCTCGGGCGGTGTGCTGGAAGCCGCGCGCTGGTCCAGGCGTTGGCGCCGGCGCGCCGCCACCACCGCAGGCAGCCGGCCCAGGCGCAGCAGCACATAGGCGATCACCGCAAACGGCCACAGCCAGCTGAGCCACTGGCCCAGGCCAAAAAAGCGGATAAAGCGCCCCTGCTCCCAGGACTGCAGGGCATCGGCGTAGTAGGGGTTGGGCGGCGACTGGTTGAGCAAGTTGACATCGATCATCAAGCCCATCAGCAGCAGCAGCACGCAGTAGCGGCGCGGCAGGCCCACCTGCAGCAGCGCCAGCGACACGGCCAGCGCAATGCCCAGGCGCGTGGTCTGGTCCAGCCAGTCCCAGGCATAGCTGGGCCCGTAACTCAGCGAGGACGACAGCGCCGAGAATGCAATCCCTGCCAGCACCACCAGCGCCACCATGGCCATGCGCCGCGTCACGCTGCCCATCACGCTGAAGGCGAGCCAGCAGGGAATCAGCAGGCCCAGCAGCACGGCCATCAACTGGCCGATGGGCGACAGCGGCTCGGTGGCCTGCATGAAGTTGGGCATCCAGTGCTCGAAGGCCGAGTTCTCCAGCATGTCGACCAGCCACATCTCCAGCCGGTCAAAGACCTGGCCCAGGCCAAAGGGCTGCGCGGCCGGGAACAGCAAGGCCAGCGGCCACAGCATCAGCAGCACGATCGCGCCCCGCGCATCGGCATCGAACCAGCGCGCCCGCACATCGCGCCAGCGCCGCAAGATACCCAGCCAGGCCAGCAGGGGCACGGCCAGCGCGCCCAGCAAGGTGCCGATGCTGTTGAGCAGCCAGTCCATGTTGCTGGACACCCGCAGCGGCAGAAAAATCTGCAGGAACTCCATCGCGAGCGACAGCAGGCTGCCCACGCACAAGGCCCAGAGCCAGCCCGTTCTGACCCAGCCATGGCGCCACCAGCCCAGGCTCAGCAGCAAGCCCAGCGGCGCATAGCCGGCCACATTGATCCAGACATCGAACCAGGTCCAGTACGGCGGCGGAATGCGGGCGAGCAAAAACTCCGCCGGCGAGATGCCCTGGGTGCGCCAGCCCGCAAAGGGAAAGAGGCTGGCAAAGACGATCAGCGCCATATACACCGGCACCAGCGGCCAGGCGATGGTGCGGTGCTCGCCGGCCGGGGCCGGCTCTTGCAGGTTGAGGGGAGCGGGGCTGCTGTCAGGCATGGTGCGTGGACCCTGGTGCGCAGATGGTGGTGCGTTAGGCGGTACCCGAGTGTGCGCGGATTAAAAGGGTTTGACGACGACCAGCACCACGATGATGACCATGGCAACCACCGGCACCTCGTTGAACCAGCGGTACCAGACATGCGAATGCCGGTCCGTGCCATTGGCGATCTTGCGCAGCAGCACCGCGCAGGCGTGGTGGTAGCCGATGACCAGCAGCACAAAGAACAGCTTGGCATGCAGCCAGCCGCCTGCGCCGCGCCACCAGCCCAGCCACAGCCACAGGCCCAGGCCCAGCGCCAGCACCGCAATCATCGTCATGAAGCGCAGGAGCTTGCGCGCCATCAGCAGCAGGCGCTCGCGCTCGGCCTGCGAGTCGGCCGGCACCATGGCCAGGTTCACGAAGATCCGAGGCAGGTAGAACAGGCCCGCAAACCAGCTGGCCACAAACACGATATGAAAGGCTTTGATCCACAGCATGAGCATGCGCCACAGTGTAGTGGCTGGCACGATGGCCCAGCGCTGGACCCCGGCTTAAACACGGTTCGATGCCGCGCTCAGGTCGGGGCTTGATCTGGCGCAAGCCAGGCACAAGCCCAGCGTCCATTCCTCCATGCCCAGCGCAGTCTCTCGGGCCCGCGCTGTGCAGCCTGGCATTGATCTGGCGCACAATTGCTGCATGCATCTGTCCAGCCCCACCCCCTTTCCCCATAACCGTCCGCGCCGTCTGCGCCGCGATGCCTTCACCCGCAACCTGGTCCGCGAGAACGTGCTCACCCCGCACGACTTCATCTATCCGGTCTTTGTGCATGAAGGACAAGGCAAGCGCGAGCCCGTGCTGTCCATGCCGGGCGTTGACCGCCTGAGCCTGGACCTGTTGCTGCCGGTGGCCGAGCAGTGCGTGGCGCTGGGCATTCCGGTGATGGCCCTCTTCCCCCAGATCGACACGGCGCTCAAGACCCCCGACGGCAAGGAGGCGCTCAACCCCGAGGGCCTGATCCCGCGCGTGGTGCGGGCGCTGAAAAAGGAATTCCCCCAACTGGGCGTGATGACCGATGTGGCGCTCGACCCCTACACCAGCCACGGCCAGGATGGCCTGCTCGACGAGACCGGCTACATCCTCAATGACGAAACTGTCGAGATTCTCGTGGGCCAGGCGCTCAACCATGCCGAGGCCGGTGTCGACATCGTCGCCCCCAGCGACATGATGGACGGCCGCATTGGCGCCATCCGCGAGGCCTTTGAATCCCAGGGCCACATCTACACCCGCATCATGGCCTACAGCGCCAAGTACGCCAGCGCCTTCTACGGCCCCTTCCGCGATGCGGTGGGCACGCGCGGCGCGCTGGGCAAGGCCGACAAGAACGTCTACCAGATGGACCCGGCCAACACCGACGAGGCGCTGCGCGAAGTGGCGCAGGACCTGGCCGAAGGCGCCGACATGGTGATGGTCAAGCCCGGCATGCCCTACCTGGATGTCGTGCGCCGCGTCAAGGACGAGTTCAAGGTACCCACCTTTGCCTACCAGGTCAGCGGCGAGTACGCGATGCTCAAGGCCGCCGCCCAGAACGGCTGGCTGGACCATGACCAGGTGATGATGGAGTCGCTGCTGGCCTTCAAGCGCGCCGGCGCCGACGGCATCCTGACCTATTTCTCGCTGGATGCCGCACGCTGGCTCAAAGAGAAAAACTGATAGCAAAAATACCAGAACGGGCTTGCACAGGCCCGTTTTTTTTGCCATGCTGCGCCTGAACCGTTCGAGGAATTCCGGTGAGTACACCCAGCAGCATCCGCATCTTTCACATCGTCGGCAACGAGGCCAGCGAACTGGCCGCCGTGCCCTATGAACTCCCGGACAAGGGCTTTTTGTGGCTGGCCTGCACGCGCGGCTACTTCAGCGAGCAGCTGGGCAGCCTGCAGCTGGCGCTGCAAAAGCTCAGCGGCGCGCCGCTGGTCGATCTGCATGTCTCCGACCTGCTCAATGCCCAGCTCCCCTCCCACTACGATTACACCTCGCAGTACGACCTGCTGGTGATACGGCGCCTGGCCAGCACCCCCTCGCAGGCGGGCACCGCCGCCTTGGCCGCCGCCCGCCGCACCGCCGCTGCCAAGCCCATCAATGAGGCGCCCCACATCAGCACCATCCCGGTGGGCTTTGCCGCCTGGGAGCGGGTGCTGCTGTCGGTGCACCCGGAGGACTGCACCGTGCGCGACGCCTATGCCCGGCGCCTGCTGCAGTTTGCCAAGGCCGGCGCGCCCGCCCCGCAGGATGCCAGCGCGCCCGACCTGGGCCAGATATCGCATGCCACGCAAGAGCGCCTGGCGCGCGAGGACAAGGCCTTTCGCAACCCCGGCAGCAGCCCCACGCCGGGCGGCCTGCAGCCCATCCGCCTGCCCATGTCCCCGGCCGATCTGATGATGCGCGTGGTCAACATCATTGTGGACAACTACCTGGACCTGCGCCGCGAGCTCTCGCGCCACCTGGACCAGTGGCAAAGCGCGCTGCTGTCGCCGCGCAAGCGCATTGCCAACTGGCAGGCGCTGCTCGAAGCGCGCCTGTCCCTGCACCAGCTCGACGAGATCTGCGAGGACCAGCGCGCCGCCGTGCAGGACTGGGTCGATGCGCTGGAGACCTGGCCCCAACCCGAGGCGCCCAGCGCCCAGCGCGAGCTCGAAGCGCTCAAGGTGCGCAGCCGCGATGTGCTCGAACATATCGAGCGCGTGGTGCACCATGTGCGCCGGCTGGAGCAAAGCACCGAGACCGCCGTGCAGATGCATTTTTCGGTGCAGAGCAACCGCGCCAACGACATCATGCGCACGCTCACCACCATCACCGCGATCTTCCTGCCGCTCAACCTGATTGCCGCGATCTTTGGTATGAACTTCGAGTTCATCCCGCTCATCCACAAGGAAGACGGCTTCTGGTGGGCGATGGGCGTGATGGCCTTCATCACGGTGGCGCTGATCGGCTTTTTCTCGTACAAACGCTACCTGACCCGCACGGGCCGATAGCGCTTGCGCCGCTGCTGCACGGATTACAGGCCCAGATCAATGCGGTAGACCGCGCGCTGCGTGCCCGTGCCGTCATCGGCCTTGTCCAGCGAGACATTAGCCAGGCCCGCCGCCTGCGCCACAGGCAACGCGTTGGCCGCCGACGTGAACAGCACCTTGCCGGCGGTCGGGGTCTTGGCAAAGCGCCAGCTGTGGGCAGCGCCGTTGGCCGCGCGGCTGATCTGCGGATGGTCCTTGATGTAGGAGATCACCACATCGCGGTTGGCATCGGGCGAGGCATAGATCGTGGCGCGGCCATCGAGCTCAGGCAGAAAGCTCTTGCCGCTGGTGGCGCGGTAGTTGTTGGTGGCGATCACAAAGTCCTGCGCCGGGTCGATGGGGGCGCCCTTGTACTGCAGATCCACGATGCGGCTGCCGACGGGCTGGGTCACATCGATCTGGTAGCGCATGTCGGCGGTGGTGAACATGTCAAAGTTGTAGCCGGGGAAGCTGCTGATCAGCCACTGGTCTGCGGTGTCAGCCGGGTCGATGCGGTTGAAGCGCTGGGCAGCGGCCTCCAGCCAGCGCTTGATCTGCGCGCCGTTCACTTTTACCGCGTAGACGGTGTTGGGGTAGAGGTAGAGATCAGCCGCGTTGTAGATCGCCAGCGGGCCGGCGGCCACATCGGTGTAATCGCCACCGCCCTGGAAGCCCGACTTGAAGGGCGCGCTCACCGACAGCACCGGCAGCTGCGCATACTGCGGCAGATTGGCCTGCACATAGCGCTGCACATAGTCCTGCTGCGCCTGGTTGACCAGCTGGATCGCGCCGGGATCGCCCACATCGGCAAACTGCGTGCCCATGCGAAAGTCCGTCTGGCCCACCGGCGTCTTCACATAGCTGATCGCCGCCTGGTGCTGGCTCTCCACCACCGGTGCAATGCTGCTGTCGACGGCGACATAGCTGGTCTTGCCGGCGGCATCCTTGCCGGTGGTGGTGCTGCGCAGCTCCGACTTGCTCTGCGTCTTGTCCACGCTCCAGGCCTTGCCGTCCCACTTCAGCGCCAGCGCCACCACGCCCAGCGCCTTGCCCCAGCTGCTGGCCATCACCGCCGGCACACCGTTGATGGTGCCGGCCTTGTTGTCGACCCCCGCCATGCTGAAGGCCGGTTGCGCGGCCGTGTCGGGGAACACGCTGTGCTGGTGGCCCATCACCATCGCATCGATGCCCGCCACCTGGCTCAGGTAGAGGCCCGGGTTCTCCATGTCGGCACGGTATTCCGAGGCGTCCAGGCCGCCGTGCAGCAGCGCCACAACGATGTCGGCGCCCTTGCTGCGCAGCTCGGGTACATACTTTTGCGCCGCCTCGACGGCGCCGGTCACCTGCACCTTGCCTTCCAGATGGCGCTTGTCCCAGCCGAGGATGCCGGGCGTGGTAAAGCCGATCACGCCGATCTTGATGGGCAGCTTGACGGCCTTGCCGTCGCTGTCGGTGCCGCTGATCTCGCGCTCCAGCACCACATAGGGCGACACCAGCGGGGCCTTGGTCTGGCTGCTGATCACATTGGCCAGCGCCATCGGGTAGCCATTGCCCGCGCACTTCTTGCTGGCATCGACGCCATCGACCTGGAGGCCGCCACCGAGCACCTGATTGAGGAAGGGCAGGCCATAGTTGAACTCATGGTTGCCCAAGGTGCCGGCATCGAACTTGAACACCGCCATGGCCTTGTACATCGACAGCTGCTGGTCGCAGGCAATCGGCGCCACCTGCGCCTCGTAGTCGGCCAGCGCCGTGCCCTGGATGGTGTCGCCGTTGTCCACCAGCAAGGTATTGGCATAGTCGCTGCGCGCCTGGCGGATCAGGGTGGCCGTGCGCTCAAAGCCGTACGAGGGGTCATCGGCCAGCTTGAAGTAGTCGTAGCTGCGGATGTTGAAGTGCAGGTCGGTGGTCTCCAGCACCGCCAACGTGGCCGTGGCCGCTTTGGTGCTGCTGGAGCCGCCACCGCCGCAGGCCGTCAGCATGGCGGCAGCGGCCAGCGCGGACAAGGCAAGCGGCGCCATCCGCAGGTCGGTGGCACGGAAAAAGGGGGTACGCATGGTGCTTATCGTTGAAAGTGAGCGATGCGCGCATCATCTGCAGCCCCTATGACGACGGTGTTACGAACGGCCCCCGAAAATGCAACAAAGCCTTGCAGGCTGCGGGCCGGCAAGGCTTGGTGCGGAGCACAGCGGGAGTGACCGCTCAGCCTACATGCTTGGCAAAAAAGGCCATGCTGCGCGCCCGTGCGGCGGCCGATGCTGCTGCATCGTACGAGCCGCGCTGGTCGCAGTTGAAGCCGTGGTCGGCCACGTAGACATAGACCTCGGCCTCGGGGTGGGCAGTGCGGAAAGCGTCCACCGACGCCAGCGAGATCCAGTGGTCCTTGTCGCCAAAATGGGCCATCACCGGGCACTTGGGCGTGCGCGCGATCTCCTCGCCCGTGGTCATGCCGCCGCCGTAGTACGGCACCGAGGCCGACAGGCCCTGGAGCTCACAGGCTGCGCGCCAGGCCAGCAGACCGCCCCAGCAAAAGCCGGTGATGCCGACCTTGCCGCCGCTGCGGCGTGCGCCTTCGTCAATCGCAGCCTGCAGGTCCAGCAGCACGCCGGGCGCCACGGCGGGCGCTTCGGCAGCGGCCTTCAGGGCCACGCCGGCTTGCATGTCGGCCTCGCTGTAGCCCAGGTCCACACCGGGCTTGATGCGGGCAAACGTGGCCGGCGCAATCGCCACATAGCCGCTTTGGGCAATGCGGTCCGCCACCGAGCGGATGTGCGAATTGACACCAAAGATCTCCTGCACCACCACGATGGCGCCGCGCGCTTGGCCTTCAGGCTCGGCGATGTAGGCCGGAAACACCTGGCCGTCGGCCGAGGTCAGATCTACAAAATGTCCCATAGCGATCACTCCTTGCTAAACAGATTCGACAGATGCGAGATTGGGGGCCTGGTCGATTATGGCGTTGCGCAGGCCGCTGCCGGCGCCGGACGCGCCAGCATCGTCAGCCAGGCGGCCACCAGCAGCAAGGCCAGCCCGCCATAGACCGCCGCCAGGCCCAACCCGGTCTGCGGGTTCACCAGGTGGATGCCCAAGGACGCGAGCAGCGAGGTCAGCAAAAAGGCCAGACCGCCGGCAATGCCGCCCGACAAGGCAGCGTGTTTGGGGAACATCGACAGCACATTGGCGAAGTGGATATTGAACACCAGGCCCGCTGCCACATGGATGCAAAAGGCGACGGCCGCCATCACTTCCAGCGATGGCCAGGACGCGGGCAGCCAGGCCGTCAGCGCCAGCAGTGCGATGAAACCAGCCATCGCCAACAGCGCAGCCTGGTGCTTGGCCGCCAGCGAGCGCGCCATCGCCGCGCGGGCGATCAAGCCGCCGCCCATCCAGGCCAGGCCCATCAGCAGCGCCAGCGACCCCGTCGTCGTGGGCGGGCGGTGGTACACGGTCTCGACGATAAAGGGCGAGGCCATGCTCCAGCCCATCACCATCGCATACGCAGCGCTGACGCAGAGCACGCCGCGCGCAAAGGCGCGGTTGCGCATGATCTCCCAGGCCCGGCTGGCCACTTCACGCGGCCGGATGGGCTGGGGCTGGGCGAGGGTCTCGCCACCGCCCAGCAGCTCCAGCACCAGCGCAACCACCGAGAACACGGCCAGCACCACAAAGTTGGCGCGCCAGCCCCAATGGGTCTGCACAAAGCCGCCGATAAAAGGCGCGCAGATGGGCCCCAGCGACCAGACCACGGTCATCCAGGTCAGGTAGCGCTGCAGTGCCGGGCCCCGGAACACATCGACAAAAAAGGTGCGCTTGCCCACCACGGCGACCGCGCCCAGCAGGCCTTGCAGCAGGCGCAGCGCGCAGATGACCACGATGTCGTCACTGACGGCAATGGCCGCGCTCGACAGCGCAAACAGGGCCAGCGCCACCATCGTGGGCCGCCAGCGGCCAAAGCGGTCCAGCAGCACGCCCACCACCAGCTGGCCCAGGCCATAGCCGGCGATGAACAAGGTCAAGGTCAGCTGGATCTGGGACGCGGTGCCGCCCAGGCTCTGGGCCATGGCGGGCATCGAGGGCAGGTAGATATCGGTGCCGATGCCCGAGAGCGGGATCAGCAAAAAGGCCAGAAAAACGCCGAATGTGGCGTTGTCAGCAGTGATTCTTCGCATGGGAGTCTGCGCCTGAAAATAAACAGGGCGCCAGTGTGCTATGTTTTTTAGACTGGTACAAGATTCTGCTTAGCCTAGGCTTGGAAGGCCTATACTGCACTGCACCATTGACCGCGAGACTAGCGCCCCATGACATTGTTTGCAGCCCCCCCACCCCATGACCCGCCAGCTGTCGCGGCCTCTGTCCGCTCGCAGGAGCTGGGCCACTTTCTGCGCGCGCGGCGCGAGAGCCTGTCGGCCGACGCCATGGGCCTGGCGCGCCACGGCCGGGTGCGCACCCCGGGCCTGCGGCGCGAAGAGGTCGCCCAGCTCGCCGGCATTGGCGTGACCTGGTACACCAAGCTCGAACAGGGCCGCGAGGTGCAACCCTCGCGCCAGGCGATCGAGGCCATTGCCCGGGCGCTGCAATGCAATGACGACGAACTGCGCCACCTCTTGGCGCTGGCGGGCATCAAGCTCGACCAGGCTGCACCCTCCGCCGACGACGCCCCCGGTGCGCTGCACATGCAGCTGCTCGACAAGCTGCTGCCCTACCCCGCCCAGATGCAAAGCGCGGCCTTTGACCTGCTGGCCGCCAATGCCGCCTATGAGCGGCTGATGGGCGTGTCGCTGCAGCAGTTGCCTGCCTTGGAGCGCAACTGCCTGCACATGAACCTGTTCAACCCCCAGTGGCAGCGCGTGGTGCGCCATGAGCCCCAGGCCATTGAGCGCATGGTGGCGATGTTCCGGGCGGCCTCCACCCAGCAAAGCGGCGATCCAGCCATTGCACAGCGGCTGGACTACTTTCTCAGGCACTCCGAGGTCTTCCGCCATGCCTGGGAGCGCTACCAGGTGCGCAGCCCCGAGAACAACGAAAAGACCTTTGACCACCCCACGCTGGGCATCATCCATCTGCGCCAGACCTACTGGTGGTCGGCCCCGCGCAACGGCATGCGCATGGTGGTCTACCTGCCCGTCAGCGACCAGGACGCCGAGGCGCTGGACCGGCTGGCCGCGCTGCCCGCGCCTTGAACGCGACCTGGGCAGCACAGTGGGCAGCGGCCGCAAGCTCGCCTAAGAACGTGTTCAAAGTCTCCTCGCGCTGCGACAGTGTCTTTGCGGGATGGGATGCTAGGCGCAGTGCGCAGCCAATAGCCAGCTATTGGCAAGCGCTGCAACGCCGCAGACCGCCCCTGCCCGGGCGGCCCTAGCCGGGCGCCCGCAAAGCCACTGTCCCTACGGGTTGGAGTGAAATCGGGCAATTTCTTCACGCTGGCCCTTGCTTGCACCCCGGTGCAAGCTGCGTTCCATCCCTTCGAACTCATCCCGATTGCACTCCAACGCGGCTACGTAGTGACTTTGAACAGGTTCTAAGATAGGGCCTCTTTTGCGAGCCGACATGCCATGACCTCAATCGTCCTTATCACCGGAGCCAGCCGTGGCATCGGTGCCGCCACCGCCGTCCTGGCCGCCCACCATGGCTGGGATGTGGCCGTGAACTACAGCAGCAACGAAGCTGCGGCCCAGGCCGTGGTGCAGGCGGTGCAGGCTCTGGGCCGCCGCGCCATCGCCGTGCAGGCCGATGTGGGTGACGAGGGCCAGGTGCTGGCGATGTTTGCGCGCGTGGACAGCGAGCTGGGGCGCATCACGGGGCTGGTCAACAACGCCGGCGTGGTGGACCGCGCCCAGCGCCTGCAGGATATGGACATGGCGCGCTGGCGACGCATGTTCGACATCAATGTGCTGGGCAGCTTTCTCTGCGCCCGCGAGGCGGTGCGCCGCATGAGCACCGCCGAAGGCGGCGCGGGCGGCAGCATCGTCAATGTCTCGAGCCGCGCCGCCTGCCTGGGCTCGGCCCACCAGTATGTGGACTATGCGGCGTCCAAGGCCGCTATCGACACGATGACCCTGGGCCTGGCCCATGAGGTGGCCGCGCAAGGCATCCGCGTCAATGGCGTGCGCCCGGGCCTGATCGAGACCGACATCCACGCCAGCGGCGGCCAGCCCGACCGCGTGCAGCGGCTGTCGGCAGGCGTGCCCTTGGGGCGCGGCGGCACCGCAGACGAAATCGCCCAGGCCATCTACTGGCTGATGTCCGAGCACAGCAGCTACTGCACCGGCTCCTTCATCGATGCCGGAGGCGGCCGCTAGGCCGCCCGTTCTGACGGAACCCACCATGCGCCCTGCTCCCCATGTTCTGCTGCTGGAAGACGATCCAGCCATTGCCCGCACCGTCTGCTATGCGCTCGAGCGCGATGGCATCGGCTGCACCCACAGCCTGTTGCTGGCCGATGCCCGCGCGCAGTGGGCCAGTGGCCACTTTGATGCGCTGCTGCTCGATGTGGGCCTGCCCGATGGCAATGGCCTGGACTGGTGCCGCCAGCTGCGCGTTGCTGGCTCGCCCGCGCCCATCCTGGTGCTCAGCGCCCGGGGCGAAGAAGTCGACCGGGTGCTGGGCCTGGAGCTGGGCGCCGATGACTACCTGAGCAAGCCCTTCAGCCCGCGCGAGCTGGTGGCCCGCACCCGCGCACTGCTGCGCCGCGCCCAGCAATTTACGCTGGCGCCGGCCAGCGCCAGCAGCGCCCCGCCCCATGCCGCCAGTGCTGCCTTCCAGCTCGACGAGGCCGGCCAGTGCGTGCGCCTGCAGGGCGTGCTGCTGGATCTGACGCGGCGCGAGTTCCAGCTGCTCAGCAGCCTGCTGGCCGCGCAGGGCCGCATCCTCAGCCGCAACCATCTGCTCGATGCCGTCTGGGGCCTGCACAGCGACAGCACCGACCGCACGGTGGACACCCACATCAAGACCCTGCGCGCCAAGCTGCGCGCCGTGGTGGCCGACCGCGACTTCATCACCACGCACCGCGGCATGGGCTACAGCCTGCGCGATGGCGACTGAGGACCGGCCATGCGTCTGGGGATCCGCCTGCTGTTTGCGTTCTTCCTGATCAACGGGCTGGCGGCCTTTTTTGTGCTGCGCGTGTTCATGGCCGAGATCAAGCCCAGCGTGCGCAAGGTGACCGAAGACACGCTGGTCGAGACCGCCTACTTGCTGGCCGCGCAGGCCAGCGATGACCTGGCCGATGGAAAGCTGGGCAGCGGTAGCGGCAGCAGCACCAGCCGCTTTGCCCAGCAGGTGCAGGCCGCCTTCCAGCAGCCGCTGCGGGTGTGGATCTGGGACACGCGCAAGGCCGCACTCGACCTGCGCGTGACCGTGACCAATGCCCAGGGGCGCGTGCTGTTCGATTCGGCAGGGCTGGATGTGGGGGCCGACTACTCCCGCTGGCGCAATGTGGCGCTCACCTTGCGCGGCGAATACGGCGCCCGCACCTCGCGCGAAGTGGCCACCGACGAGGCCACCAGCGTCATGTATGTTTCCGCGCCCGTCGTGCAGGGCGGCACCATCCTGGGCGTGCTCACCGTCTCCAAGCCGGCCAACGCGGTGCAAAGCATCATCGACAGCAGCGAAAGCAAGATGCTGCGCGGCGGTGTGCTGTTTTTGCTGCTGTCGGCGGCCGTCGGCTTTGCCATCACCTGGTGGCTGGTGGTACAGGTGCGCAAGCTGCGCAGCTATGCCCAGCAGGTGCAGGGCCCCACCTTGCAGGAGGCGCAAGGCAGCCGCATCACCCGCGCGCCCAAGACACCCGAGGTGCCCAATGTCCCCGGCGAGCTGGGCGACCTGGCCCAGGCCATGGATTCGATGCGCCGGCGCCTGGAGGGGCGCGACTACATCGAAGGCTATGTGCGCGCCCTCACGCATGAGCTCAAGAGCCCGGTCGCCGCCATCCGGGGCGCGGGTGAGCTGCTGCAGGACGAGCTGCCCGCCGCCGACCGCGCGATGTTTGCCCAGCAGGTGGTGGACCAGAGCCTGCGCCTGCAAAACCTGATCGACCAGCTGATGCAGCTGAGCCAGCTGGAGCAGCGCAGCGCGCTGGCTACGGTCAGCCAGCACACCAGCCTGCGCGCCTGCGCCGAGCAGGCCATCGCGCAGCTGCAGGCCACGGCCTCGCAAAAAGGCATACAGCTGGTACTGCAAGGCGATGACAGCCAGGGCGCCTGGGATGCGGCCCTGGTCACGCTGGCGATCAGCAACCTGCTGGCCAATGCGCTGGATTTCTCGCCTGCCCACAGCCAGATCGTGCTGACCTTGGCGCCCCAGCGCCTGGCCGTGCAGGACTGCGGCCCGGGCGTGCCGGCCAGCCTGCTGCTCCGCCTGGGCGAGCGCTTTTTCACCACGCCGCGCCCCAACGGCGAGCGCAGTGGCAGCGGGCTGGGCCTGTCCATCGTGCAGCGCATCATGCTGCTCCATGGCGGCCGGCTGCAGTTTGCCAATACCCATCCGGGCCTGCGCGCCAGCCTTGATTTCTCGGCCCAGGACTGAGCACTTCCGCCGCAAGCCGCTGCACTTCACACTGCCTTCACAGACTTCATGCTCGGCTCACCGGGGCCGCAGACACTCGCCGCACCGATACACAGAGCAACGAGGAATGCATGAAAAACAGACTGGTGCAAAAGGCCCTGAGCCTGGCCATCACTATGGCGCTTTTGCTGGTGGCGCTAATGATGATCAGCGATGTGGTGCGCGACCGCATCTACAACCGCGACCGCGCGGTACAAAGCGTGGTCAACAGCACCGCAGGGTCGCAGACCCTGTTTGGCCCGGTGCTGGCCCAGCGCTGCAGCCGTGAAGTGAGCGGCAAGGACAGCGAGGGGCGTGTGGAGACCCGCCTGGTCAGCTTTCAGCGCTACGCGCTGCCCGATGAGATCAGCCACCAGACGCGGGCCGAGATGCAGCCGCGCGCGCGCGGCCTCTACCAGGTCAACACCTTCCTCATGCACGACAAGCTGGTGGCCCGCTTTGCGCCCGGCAACCAGCTGCAAGGCAAGCCCGAGGGCGGTGCCGTGCGCCACTGCGATGCGCCGCGCCTGGTCCTGCCGCTCAGCGATCCGCGCGGCATCCGCAGTGCGACTTTGCAGGTCGATGGCAAGCCGCTGCCGCTGGAGCCAGGCACCGGCCACGGCGTCTACACCCGGGGCCTGCAGACCAAGCCTATGACTGCTGCCAGTGGCAACGACAGCAGCGCCATCGAAGTGGTCGTGCTGCTGCAGTTGATGGGCACCGAGCGCCTGGCCTTTGTGCCGCTGGGCGGCACCAACCAGGTCAGCATGCAGGCCGACTGGCCCCATCCCTCGTTTGGTGGCAACTTTCTGCCGCTCAGCCGCGAGATCAGCGACCAGGGCTTCAACGCCAGCTGGAGCATCCCGGCGCTGGCCTCATCGGCGCGCCAGGCCTTTGTGCAGGAGCGCTCGCTGTGCAGCCTGGGCACGCCCGACACCACCTACGCCCATGCCTCCGACGAAAGCCAGTGCCTGGAGCAGTTTGGCACCAGCTTCATCGACCCGGTCAACCCCTATAGCCTGAGCGACCGTGCCACCAAGTACGGCCTGCTCTTTGTCGTGCTGACCTTTGTCGCCGTGGCCATGTTCGAGGTGCTCAAAAAGCTGCGCGTACACCCGGTGCAGTACCTGCTGGTGGGCTCGGCGCTGTGCATTTTCTTCCTGCTCCTGATCAGCCTGTCCGAGCACCTGGGCTTCAGCCAGGCCTATGCCATTGGCGCGGGCGCCTGCGTGCTGCTGCTGGGCTACTATGCCAGCCACATCCTGGGCAGCCTGCGGCGCGGCCTGCCGTTTGCCGCGCTGATCGCAGTGATGTATGGCCTGTTGTTTGTGCTGCTGCAGCTCGAACAAACCGCGCTGGCCGTCGGCTCGCTCGCGCTGTTCGCCGTGCTGGCGATCGTGATGGTGGCCACCCGCAAGGTCGACTGGTATGCGTTTGGCAAAGGCGACGCCCCCGAGCCAGTTCCCACCCCAGCCTCCAAGACTTTTGGCCCACGCACCCAGGAGAGCGCATGAACACCGACACCCGCATGGATCAACAGCGCCAGCAATGGCGCCAGGCCCAGCACCAGATGAGCCGCAGCCAGTTGCGCGCGCTGCGTGACCAGTGGCTGGAGCGCGGCAGCCAGCTGCCGTTGCAGGCCAATGCCCGGCGCCTGATGTGGCTGCGGCTGCGCTGCTCGCTGTTACTGGCGCAGCAGCGGTTCTGAACGCCTTTTCACACCCCAACGCAACAAGGCAGCCCTCGGGCTGCCTTGTTGCTTTTCTAAAAATGAGAGCCTATTTGGCAGGCGGTACGCCGCTGCCCCGGCTGATGGCGCGCAAGCGAGCTTCCGGCGACAGGCCCCGCACGCACTGCACATTGGCGTCGCCCAGCAGGCTGTCGCACTTGCGGATGGCGGTGTCCAGATCGGCTTCGCGCTGGCGCTCGGCCTCGCTCTTGGGTGGCGTGAAGATGGACACCTCGCTGGCCGCCTGCTGGTGGGCCTCCTGGATGCCGGCTGCGCGCTGTTGCTTGGCCCCGCGCAGGCACTCCTGCTGCGCGCTCTTGCTGTCCTTGTCGTTGCCGGCATGGCCGGTCTTGCAGTCCTCGACCGCCAGCGCATAGCGGCGATTCACCTGGGCGGCCAGCGCCTTGAAGCGGTTGTTGCCGCTGGGGTGGCGGCGCGCCTGCAGCTGGGCGGCGTCGACCTCGTGCTGGGTCTGGGCCTGGGCGGTGCAGCGGCGCTGCGCCGCCGAGCCGGTGGCCAGGCGCTTGCAATGCGCCAGGGCTTTGTCTGCGCGGGCATCGAGCTGTGCCACCGCCTCGCGGTAGGCATCGTCATCCATCGCGGCTGCCAACAGCGGCAGCACGGCCACGGCGCCTATCACCCAGGCAGCGGCCAGGCGCCACAGCGGGCGCATCACTGCGCCGCCCATCAGCGGTTTTGTTGGCGCAGCCAGGTATCGAGCTGCTGGGCCACCTGGTCCGTGGCCGAGGCCAATGCGGCGGCGGCACCAGCCGCATCGGCGCTGGCGGCGGGTTGCTGGGCCTGGAACACCTGCTGGGCCAGCCAACGCTCCCCCTTGGGGGTGATTTCGCTCAGCGTGGCGCGCAGGCGCAGCACGCCCTGGCTCGACTGGGCCGAGTCGAAGACCTGGCTGAAATCCACCACTTCGAGGCGCAGCATCGCCGGGTAACCGCTCTTGCGCAGTAGCTGGGTGGCGCCATCGTCATCGAGCACGACGGCGCGCTGGCCACTGAGCACATCGCGCATGCGCTGCTGGATCAGCTGCATGGCCGGCAGCACCCAGCTGGCCTGGGTGTAGGGCCGCAGCTCGCGCACATCGGCATAGGCCAGGCGGTAGTAGATGGCGGCGCTGGCATCGGGCACGCCCGCGGCTCGCACATTGGCCAGCACCAGCGGCTCGGCGCCGGCGGCAGCTGCGCTGGGCGAGACCGGCGCGGCTGCCGGGCCAAAGTCATAACGGGCGACGGGTTGGGGCTTTTGCGGCAGGGCCGAGCAAGCGGCCAGCACCGCCACGGACGCAGCCACCAGGGCTGCACGGCCTGCGCCTTGCAGGCGGCGGCCCCATGGTGCACGCAGGGAAGTAGAAATCATGGCATCCATCCTATCGGCCGCTGCCTGCGGCGGCAGGGGCTACAAAACCTGGCTCGCCAGGGCCTGGCAGCGCATTGGAGCTGCCATAAATCAGAGACTGCGGGTTGTTCTTGAATGCATCGGCCGTATCGCCCATGCGGCGCGCGGCCGAGCCCACGTCATGCATGGTGCGGCCCATCGCCGGCAAGGTGCTGCGGTTGAAGTTGTCGGCCGCATCGCTCACCTTCTCGACCGCCTGGCCCATCTGGTCCACCACGCCGCCCTTGGCCGCCAGGCTGCCCACTGCCGTGCTCACGTCATTGGAGGTCTTCTGGATACCCGCCAGCGTCTTGCGCGTATCCTGCGCGATGGCAGGAAGGCTGGCGAGTGCAGGGTCGAGCTTGGTGTCGACCGTCACCATCAGGCGCTTGCTCAGCTGCTCTATGCTCTGGGCCGCCTGGCCCAGGCTCTTCATGCTATCCACCAGCGCCTGCTGGTTGTCCTCGCTGAGCAGGTCGTTGACTTTGCGCGTCGCGTCTTCCACCTGCTGCAAGATGATGGGCCCCTGCTCGGCAATCTGGCCAAACGGCGAGGGCTTGACGCGCAGACGCGGAATGCCGTCGGGGCCGGGGGGCAGCGGCGTGGTCTCGGTGTTGTCGTCATCGAGCTGGATATGGGCGAGGCCCGTGACACCCTGGTAGCCCAGCATCGCATAGGTGGTTTGCGTGATGGGCGCTTCCGCATTGACCGCAATGATGATCAGCACCGTGCCGTCGCGGGCCGGGTCGAACTCGATCTTGGTCACGCGGCCCACGGCCACCCCCTTGTAGCGCACCGCCGCCTGCGGCTGCAGGCCGCTGACGGTCTCGCGGGTGGACAGTTCATAGCGGATGTAGTTCGTGTTGTCACGGCCCATCCACAGGCTCAGGAAGATGACCAGCGCCGTGAGCAAGACCACAAACAATCCAGCCGCCAGTGCGTGTGATTTGTTTTCCATAGCTATTCCTTCACCCCACCAAGCGCCACTGGAGCCATTGCACGGCGTCCACGCTCACCCAGGAAGAAATGTTCAATAAAGGGGTGCTTGAACTGCACCACATCGGCCGGTGTGCCCGAGACAATCACCTTTTTTTCGGCCAGCACCGCCACGCGGGTGGACAGTGCAAACAAGGTATCGAGGTCATGGGTGACCATGACCACGGTCAGCCCCAGCTCGGCATGCAGGTCCTTGAGCAGAGCGCAGAACTCGTCCGAGCTGTTGGGGTCGAGCCCGGCCGTGGGCTCGTCGAGCAGCAAGAGGGGCGGGTCCATGATCAGCGACCGGGCCAGCGCCACGCGCTTGATCATGCCGCCCGACAGGTCAGAGGGCATGCGGGTGGCATGCTCGGGCTTGAGGCCCACCATCTGCAGCTTGACCATCGCCGCATCATGCACCACGGATTTGGGCAGCGTGCCCTGCTCGCTGAGCGGAAACGCGATGTTCTCGAGCACATTGAAGGCCGAGAACAGCGCGCCCTGCTGGAACAGCATGCCGATGCGCGAGGCCGCGCCGCGCAGGCTCAGCTCCTTGACGGGCTGGCCCATCACCAGCACCTCGCCCTTGGCTGGGTGCAGCAGCCCCAGCATCTGGCGCAGCAGCACCGATTTGCCGGTGCCCGAGCCGCCCACCAGGGTCAGGATCTCGCCCCGATAAACCGTAAGGTCCAGGTCCTGGTGGATCGCAAAGGCCCGGTCGCCCTGGCCAAACACGGTCCAGAGCTTGCGGATATCGACCACTTTCTCATCGCTGGTCGGCGCGCTGGGGGGTTGGGAGATGGCATGGCTCATCGCTAGAACCCCACCTTGCGGAACGCGATCGCAAAGATCGCATCGAGCACGATCACGGCCGTGATCGAGATCACCACCGACGAGGTCGTGCCCCGGCCCAGGCTCTGGGTGTTGGGCTCGACCTCCAGCCCCCAGTGGCAGGCAATCAGCGCAATCGCCACCCCAAAGGTGACCGACTTGGCCAGCGCCAGGTAGAGGTTGGCAATATCGACCGCGCCGGGCATGGCCTGCAGAAAATAGGCGGGCGATACGCCCATCGCGGCATCGGCGGCCATCATGCCGCCCACTAACGCGCAGACCGTGGTCCACATCGACACCAGCGGCATGGCCAGCGCCAGCGCCAGCGCGCGCGGCATTACCAGGCGGTAGCCCTGCGCAATGCCCATCACCTGCATCGCATCGAGTTCTTCGTTGACGCGCATCACGCCGATCTGTGCGGTAATGGCCGAGCCGGTACGGCCGGCCACCAAGATGGCGCCCAGCAAGGGCCCCAGCTCGCGCACCAGCGAGATGCCCAGAATATTGACGATGAAGGCATCGGCACCGAACTGGCGCAGCTGCAGCGACATCAGGTAGGCGAGCACAACGCCAATCAAAAAGCCCACCAGGGCCGTGATGGGCAGCGCGGTGGCCCCCATCGCATACAGATGGCCCGATACATCGCGCCAGGGGCCGCGCAGCGGGTTCTTGATGAGGCGCAGCACATCGAGCAACAGCTGCCCCACCATCTCGACCATGCTGCGCACATGGGCCATGAAGCCCAGCAGCACCAGGCCCAGTTGGATCAGCCAGCCCCACCAGTTGACCTTGGTCTCCGGCGGGCAGCCCATCGTCAGCGACGCGACCCGTTCGAGCATCTGGCGCTGCAGCTCGGTGGTGCGCAGCTGCGCGGGCCACTGCTGGCCCCAGTGGTCCCACAGGAGCTGCGCGCCCACATGGTCGAGCCACTGCACCTCACTGAGGTCCCAGCCTTGATCGGCGCTGGGCGCGGCGCC
Source organism: Comamonas sp. JNW (assembly GCF_003105075.1). NCBI lineage: Bacteria > Pseudomonadati > Pseudomonadota > Betaproteobacteria > Burkholderiales > Comamonadaceae > Comamonas > Comamonas sp. JNW. Next base: position 97,379 of record NZ_QETI01000011.1, on the reverse strand, counting down.
ATCGAGCTGGCGGCGCAACTCGCGCCACATCGGGCGTTGGCCCAGCTCTGCCGCACCCCAGCGCCCACGCAGCTGCGCCCAGCGCTGCGTGCCGTCCTGAAGTTGCTGTAGATGAGGGGCTGTATCGTCCATGGGGTCCAAAAACAAAGCGTGTCGCCCTGCGCGCACGCCATTCGCACTATAGCCGGTCTGTCACCCAGGCGCACCCAGCGGGCTGGCGATCACAGCGCGTGCCGCTGTAGGAAGGCATCGCCGAGCCACGCTTGTGCGGCATCTACACCACGCTGGGCGGCCAAGGGCAGGCAGTAGGCGCGATGGGTGACAGGGCATTGGTTTTCCCGCTTGGCAAGCCCGGCATACTGCTCACAAACTTGCCGATTCGATGGACCGAGGGAGCCCAATACTCCCAATGAGAAAAAGACCGCACATGCAATCTGGAGACAACACAAGTTTCGACTACATCGTCATCGGGGGAGGCACGGCGGGCGCACTGCTGTGCAACCGCCTCAGCGCCAAAACCCACAACCGGGTGCTGCTGATCGAGGCGGGCCGGCGCGATGACTACCACTGGATCCACATCCCCGTGGGCTACCTGTACTGTATCGGCAACCCGCGCACCGACTGGCTGTACAAGACCGAGCCCGATGCCGGGCTCAACGGGCGCAGCCTGCTCTACCCGCGCGGCAAAACGCTGGGCGGCTGCTCCAGCATCAACGGCATGATCTACATGCGCGGCCAGTCGCGCGACTACGACCACTGGGCCGAGCTGACCGGCGACGCCCGCTGGCGCTGGAACGACACGGTGAACTACTTCAAGCGCCATGAAGACCACTGGCGCCTGGACCAGGAAGGCGAGACCAGCCCCAGCTTTGCGCAGTGGCATGGCAACCGCCGCACCGGCAGCACCGGCGAGTGGCGTGTCGAGAAGCAGCGCCTGCGCTGGGACATTCTGGATGCCTTTGCGCAAGCCGCCCAGCAAGCGGGCATCCCCGCCACCGAGGACTTCAACCGGGGCAGCAACGAAGGGGTGGGCTACTTCGAGGTCAACCAGAAAAACGGCTGGCGCTGGAACACCGCCAAGGCCTTTTTGCGCCCCACCTGCTACGGCCGCTCCAACTTCGAGATGTGGACCAATGCCCAGGTCTCGCGCCTAGTGCTGGAGCGCCAGGCCGGCGGCCAGCTCGCCTGCACCGGGGTGGAGGTCTGGACCGGCACCGAGATGACCATCGTCAAGGCCGACAAGGAGGTGGTACTGAGCGCGGGCGCCATCAACTCGCCACAGATCCTGCAGCTGTCGGGCATCGGGCCCGGCGCCTTGCTGCAGCAGCATGGCATTGCCGTGCAGCATGACCTGCCCGGCGTCGGCGCCAATCTGCAGGACCACCTGCAGATCCGCTCGGTCTTCAAGATAGATGGCGCGCCCACCTTGAACGTGCTGGCCAGCAACCTCTGGGGCAAGGCCCAGATCGGGCTGGAATACCTGCTCAAGCGCAGCGGCCCGATGAGCATGGCGCCTTCGCAACTGGGCGCCTTCACCCGCAGCAGCGCCAGCCAGCCCCACCCCAATATCCAGTACCACGTGCAGCCGCTGTCGCTCGACGCCTTTGGCCAGCCGCTGCACAGCTTTCCTGCCTTCACCGCCAGCGTCTGCAACCTCAACCCCACGAGCCGCGGCACCGTGCAGATCAAGAGCGCGGATTTCCGCACTGCGCCGGCGATCGCACCCAACTACCTGTCCACCGCCGAGGACCGCCAGGTCGCAGCCGACAGCCTGCGCGTGACCCGCCGCATCGCCGCGCAGCCCGCGTTGGCCAAGTACCAGCCGGTAGAGTGGAAGCCCGGCGCGCAGTACCAAAGCGATGAGGATCTGGCGCGCCTGGCCGGCGATATCGCCACCACCATCTTCCACCCGGTGGGCACCACCAAGATGGGCGCCGACCACGACCCAATGGCCGTGCTCGACAGCGAGCTGCGCGTGCGCGGCGTGCGGGGCCTGCGCGTGGTCGATGCCGGCGCCATGCCCACGATCACCAGCGGCAACACCAACTCGCCGACCTTGATGCTGGCCGAGCGGGCCTCGGAGTGGATACGCGCCAGCCATGGGCCATGATGGTGCGCCGCAGAGTTTCAGCGCGGTTACCGCGCCCACGGCACTGACCCTGCCCTCTTCAAGGGCAATCAAGCGCCCAGCACGCCCTGAAACGGCAGTTTTGTCTCATTTTTTGCCGTTATGGGGCGGCTGGGCGCAGGAAAGGGGCAGAAATCGGTCGCATCCTGCAATCTGCACCAAATCAGTTACCTTTGGGGTAAATCCCAATGCACCATGCAGGTGCGATGACCTATAGTAGAGGCACTCGAGGCACTGAAACAGTGCTCTGCGAGAGGACCGAGGAGACATCTCTACAATTCGAACATTTATAAAAAGCATCAATAAAAATGAGATGCTCCTTCAAAGCGCCTTCGGGCGCTTTTGTTTTTCTGGCGCCGCATTCGCCGCTGCCCGCACCCGCACCCGCCGGCCAGCCCATCACGGCCTGGCACCACCGCCCCTTCTGTTCCGCTGGCAGCGCTGCATTTAGCGGCCCTGGTACGGTGCTGCACCCCACGCGGCGATGCGACAATCTCGCCCCATGGAATGGATCTTCGTTACCTTCGCGTCGATGTTCGCGGGCTTTGTGGATGCGGTCGTCGGTGGTGGCGGCCTCATTTTGGTGCCCGCGCTGTTTGGCGCTTTCCCCTCTGCGCCGCCGGCCACCTTGCTCGGCACCAACAAGAGCGCCGGCGTCTGGGGCACCTTGATCTCGGCGCGCCAGTACGCTAAGCGGGTGGACATGCGCTGGGCCGCCATTGCACCGGCTGCAGGCGCAGGGTTTGTCGCCTCGCTGCTGGGGGCCTGGGCGGTCACCGTGGTCGACCCCAGCATGCTGCGCAAGGCCTTGCCGGTCATCCTGGTTGCCGTGCTGGCCTACACCTTGTACAAAAAGCAGCTGGGCCAGACCCATGCGCCGCGCTACAGCGGCCGCGCCGAAGCCTGGGTGGCCTCGGCCATTGGGGCCACCATCGGCTTCTACGACGGCTTCTTTGGCCCGGGCACCGGCAGCTTCTTCGTCTTCCTGATGGTGCGCTGGCTGGGCTATGACTTCCTGAATGCCTCGGCCAGCGCCAAGATCCTCAACATCGCCACCAATATCGCGGCGCTGATCCTGTTCACCGCCAAGGGCCATGTCTGGTGGCACTTTGCGATTCCGCTGGCCGCAGCCAACATCCTGGGCAGCATGCTGGGCACCTGGATGGCCTTGAAAAAAGGCTCGGGCTTTGTGCGCGGCATGTTCATCGTCGTCGTGGCGGCACTGATCCTCAAGACCGGCTACGACGCGTTCTTGCGCTAGAAACCGGCACTCAGCGCGAAGGCCGGCCTCGTTATTGCCCCGGCTCGGCGGCCGGCTTGAGCTGGATATCTTCGACCCTGCGCGGCGTGCCCATTGGCGCGCGGCCTTCACCTCGCTGCATTGCGGCCATGTCGGCCTCGCTGGGGTACTCGCCCAGCAGCCAGTAGTCCATGATGCGGCGGGCAATCGGCGCGGCCGAGCCGGCACCAAAACCCGCATTCTCGACAATCACGCCGACGGCGATCTTGGGGTCATCGGCCGGGGCAAAGGCGATGTACAGCGCATGGTCGCGCTGGCGCTCGGCCAGGCGCGCGGCGTTGTACTTTTCCTTCTGGCCGATGCTGATGGCCTGGGCCGTGCCGGTCTTGCCACCGGCCGTGTAGCGGGCCGTGCCAAAGGAGCCGCGCCCGGTGCCGCCCGTCACCACCGACACCATGCCGCGCTTGACGGCCTCGATATTGCTTTGCTTGTAACCCAGGTTCACGGGCGGGGGCTGCTCGATGGGGCGGCGCTCGCCGGTGACCGGGTCGATCAGCGAACGGCCCACATGTGGCACCCGGCTGTTGCCATTGTCCAGGATCGTGGCCAACGCATGGGTCAGCTGCAAGATGGTGAAGTTGTTGTAGCCCTGGCCAATGCCCAGCGAAATGGTCTCGCCCGCATACCAGCGCTTTTGCTCGGGGCGTTTGTAGGTGTCGCGCTTCCAGGTGGTGCTGGGCAGCACGCCGCGCACTTCACCGGGCAGGTCGATGCCGGTGATCTGGCCAAAGCCCAGCGGCTTCATGAAATCATGGATCGCATCGACCCCCATCTCATTGGCCAGCGTGTAGAAGTAGACATTGCTCGAGTGCTGGATCGCGCGGTTCAGATCGACCGGGCCCAGCGCATGGCCGGAGCGGAAGGTGTGGCCGCCAAAGGTCCAGCTTCCGCCGTCCTGGATGATGGTCGAGGGCGTGCGCTTGCCCGTCTCCAGCCCTGCCAGGCCCATGAAGGGCTTGTAGGTGGAGCCGGTGGGGTAGGTGCCGCGCATCGCGCGGTTGAGCAAGGGGCGGTCGATGGATTCGTTCAGCGCCTTCCAGCTTTCCTGGTCAATGCCTTCAACAAAGATATTGGGGTCGTACGTGGGCTTGCTGACCATGGCCAGCAGCTCGCCACTGCGCGGGTCGATCGCCACGGCCACGCCCCGGCGGTCGCCATACAGGTCTTCGACCATCTTCTGCAGCTTGATGTCCACCGACAGCACGACGCTCTCGCCGGGGGTGGCCGGGGAGCTGTCGAGCTTGCGCACCGCATGGCCGCCGGCCGAGGTCTCCATGCGCTCCACGCCGGTGTGGCCATGCAGCTCCTTTTCGTAGCTGGCTTCGACACCGGTCTTGCCGATGTACTCGGTGCCCCGGTAGTTGGCCGCTTCGTCGGAGTCGTCGATGCGCTCCTTCTCGCGCTGGTTGATGCGGCCGATATAGCCGATCAGGTGGGCACCGGTCTCGCCCATCGGGTAGGAGCGAAACAGCCGCGCCTTCACATCCACGCCGGGAAAACGGTAGCGCTGGGCGGCGAACTTGGCCACTTCCTGGTCGGTCAGGCGCGAGCGGATCGGCAGCGAGTCGAAATTGCGCGAATCCTCGCGCAGGCGCTTGAAGCGGCGCCGGTCGCGCGGCGTGATCTCGATCAGCTGGGACAGCGCATCGATGGTCTCTTCCACATCACCGACCTTGTAGGGCGTGATCTCCAGCGTGTAGGCCGAGTAGTTGGTGGCCAGCAGCACGCCATTGCGGTCATAGATCTGGCCACGGTTGGGCACGATGGGCACCACCGCCGTGCGGTTGCTCTCGGCCTGTGCCAGCAGGTCATCATGGCGTTCGACCTGCAGCACATACAGGCGCGAGAGCAGAATGCCAAAGCACAGCACCACCACCAGACCGATGACGATCACCCGCAGCCGAAAGCGGCTGAAGGCGCGGTCTGAATTCTGGATCTCGGTCATGGTCTGCGCAAACGCCCCCGCTTACAAAGGGCGGTTTTCGTCATCGTCGGGCGGCTGGCGCTGGGGCAGCTGCAGCAGCCAGCTCACCAGCGGCCACAGCACCACGCACCACAGGCCGGGCGTCAAAAAGCCCCAGCCCGGAAAACTGCCGCGCAGCAACATGCGCAGCAGCATCAGCACCACGTCGGACGCGAGGAACAGCGGCATCACCTGCACCGCCTGGGCCATCACGCTCAGCCAGGTGATGCGCTGGCGCAGCAGCGCCACGCCATACAGCACGGCCGAATACACCAGCGCATGCAAACCCAGCAGGGACGACTGGTGCACATCCATGCACAGGCCCAGCACAAAGGCCCAGCCCATGCCGATCTTGCCGGGCTCGTGCACGCCCCAGTACACCAGCACCAGCAGCAGCACATCAGGCAGCCACAGCGCGCGGCCCAGCGGCAGCATATTGATCATCAGCCCCAGCACCAGGGTCAGCGCAATAAAGCCCGGGGGGACAGGGAGCAGCAAGGGCTGCCCACGCGGCATGATCATGGCTGCATTCCTGGTGTGGGGTTCATCGTAGCGGGCATCATCCGCGCTTGCCCTTGCGGGGGGTGGAGGCCGGGCCTTCCTGGGTCTTGGTCTCCACCGGCGGGCGCGGAGGCAGCGCGTCTTCGGGCAGCGGGTTGATCACCATCACAAACTGCGTGCCGAACATCTGCGCCAGCGGCTCGCAGTAAACGCGCGAGAAAGGCGAATCGGCACGGCGCTCGATCTTGACGATGCGCGCCACCGGCAGGCCCGGCGCATAGACGCCATCCACACCGCTGGTGGTGAGCAGATCGCCTTCCTGGATATCGGCATTGCTGGGCATGAAGCGCAGCTCCATGCCGCCGCCATAGGCATTGGTCGGGTCGCCATAGGCCACGGCCCGCGCGCCGGTGCGCGGGTTGAGCACGGGGATGGCCTGCTCCCGGTCGGTGAGCAAGGTCACCTCGGCCGACATCGGAAACACCCGGGTCACCTGGCCGAGCACGCCCATCTCGTCCATCACCGGCGAGCCGCGCGCAATGCCGGCGACCTCGCCCTTGTCGATCACGACGCGGCGGTTGAAGGCGTCCGCCGTCTCGTACACCACCTGGGCAGCGCGCCCCTCGGTCTTGAGGCGGGGCACCAGGTTGAGCAGCTGGCGCAGGCGCTGGTTCTCGTGGTCCAGGGTCTCGACCAGGTTGGCGCGATGCGTCAGCGCGATGGCGTTTTTCTCGGCCACTATGGCCGCTGCCTGCGCGGTGTGCAGGTCTTCAAAATACCTGGCGCCGCCCTGGGCCAGCAACACCGGCTGCAGCATCACCCACTGCATCGGGAACAGCACCGTGGCGACGGCCTTGCGCAGCGGCTCGGTGAGCTTGAAGCGCACGTCGGCCACCATCAGGAACACGGCCAGCGCCACGCACAGCGCCAGGCGCACATTGGCGCTGGGCCCCTGGGGTCGGAAGGTCGGTATACCGCCGGAGAAGACGTTGCGTGCCATGCGGTGGCCTCAGCAGAACCGGGCCCTGCGCGCTGCGCCTGTTCCGGGCGCGTGCCGCCCCGCCGCTCGGCGGTCTGCACGGTGGACAAGGGACATGAGCAGGGACATCAGAGAAAAGCGAAAAAGCAGAAGCGGGCGCATGGCGGCGGCGGGCCCATCAGCCAGACCTTGTGCACACTGCCAGTGGCAAGCGGGCCACAAAACGCAATGGCGGGCCGGCAGCGGGCTATGGGTTGCATAGTCGCTGACGCTCGCCATTATTGCGTATCCGCGCGGAGGGCGCCCGGGTTATTCGCTGGTGAAGATGGTCACGCCCTTGCGGTCGAGCGTATCGAGGGCGATACCGCAGCCGCGCACCACGCAGGTCAGTGGCTCCTCGGCCACCAGCACCGGCAGGCCGGTTTCCTCGGCCAGCAGGCGGTCCAGGTCGCGCAGCAAGGCGCCGCCACCGGTCAGCATCATGCCGCGGTCGGCAATATCGGCCCCCAGCTCGGGCGGCGTTTGCTCCAGCGCGTTCTTCACGGCAGAGACGATTTGGTTCAGCGGCTCGGTCAGGGCTTCCAGCACCTCGTTGGAGCTGATGGTGAAGCTGCGCGGCACGCCTTCGGAGAGGTTGCGGCCCTTGACTTCGATTTCCTTGACTTCGGAGCCCGGGAACGCCGAACCAATGCTCTTCTTGATCAGCTCGGCCGTGGGCTCGCCGATCATCATGCCGTAGTTGCGGCGGATGTAGTTGATGATGGATTCGTCGAACTTGTCACCGCCCACGCGCACACTGCCCTTGTAGACCATGCCGCCCAGCGAGATCACGCCCACTTCGGTGGTACCGCCACCAATGTCGACCACCATCGAGCCCGAGGCCTCGGACACCGGCAGGCCGGCACCGATACCGGCAGCCATCGGCTCTTCGATCAGCTCCACCTGGGTGGCGCCAGCCTTGAGCGCAGCATCCTTGATCGCGCGGCGCTCGACCTGGGTCGAGCCGCAGGGCACGCAGATGATGATGCGCGGGCTGGGCGAGAGCAAGGTGCGGGGGTGCACCATCTTGATGAACTGCTTGATCATCTGCTCGGTGATCAGGAAGTCGGCAATCACACCGTCCTTCATCGGGCGGATGGCTTCGATATTGCCGGGCACCTTGCCCAGCATGGCCTTGGCTTCGCGGCCTACGGCCTGGATGACCTTGCGGCCATGGGTGCCACCTTCATGGCGAATCGCAACCACGGAGGGCTCATCGAGCACAATCCCTTTGTCGCGTGCAAAAATCAAGGTGTTGGCCGTGCCCAGGTCGATGGCCAGGTCGGTGGAAAAGTAGCGACGGAACGCTCCGAACATGCAAGTTTCCTCTAGGGCATGGAACGCGCTTCGGCGCTCCATCGCCCTTCATTGGTGTGTGGTGAGATGACAGAAGGGTTTTTGATGCGCAATGACCGACGTTGCCGCGTTATTGCGTCAAAGACGGGATAATACCCCATCCCCTGTGAATAACTTACAGGGCAACGCTTTCCGGCCCCGTTTTTTTACGACTGGTTTACATACGACTATCTATGGCCCTGACAAAAGATGACATTGCCCGCATCGCCAACCTGGCGCGGCTCGAATTATCCGGCTCCGAGAGTGAGCGCATGCTCTCGCAGATGAATAACTTTTTCGGCATTGTGGAGAAGATGCAGGCTGTGGATACCTCCGGTGTCATGCCCCTGTCACACCCCGTGGCCGCGATCCAGGAAATCAGCCTGCGCCTGCGCGATGACGTCATCAGCGAACCCAATAACCGGGAGGCCAACCAGCGCAGTGCCCCTGCCGTGGAAAAAGGCTATTTCCTGGTGCCCAAGGTGATTGAGTAATTCACAGCATCTTCAGGCCTGGCGGGCCGGGCAAACACCGGCCCCCGGCCGGGGTGGCAGCCCAGGCTTGCAGCCCGCCCCTGAGACCGGCGCCCCGCGCCCCTTCCCATTCACCGAGATCGCCAAGATCGCGAGATTTGCATGAGCATCCCTACCGAATTGCATGACTTGAGCGTGGCCCAGCTGGCTGCCAAGCTCAAAAGCCGCGAAGTGTCCTCCGTCGAGGCCGCCCAGCACTTTCTGGCCCGCGCCAAGACCCACCAGGATCTGGGTGCCTACATCCACATCAATGAAGACGTGACGCTGGCCCAGGCCCGCGCTGCCGATGCCGCCATTGCAGCGGGCACGGCCGGCAAGCTCGCCGGTGTGCCGATGGGCCACAAGGACCTGTTCGTCACCCAGGACTTCCCCACCACCGCGGGCAGCAAGATGCTGGCCGGCTACCAGTCGCCGTTTGACGCCACCATGGTGACCAAGCTGGCAGCTGCTGGCGCGGTCACGCTGGGCAAGCTGAACATGGACGAGTTCGCCATGGGCTCGGCCAACGAGAACAGCGCCATCAGCCCGGTGCGCAACCCCTGGGACACCAGCCGGGTTCCCGGCGGCTCGTCCGGCGGCTCGGCAGCAGCGGTGGCCGCGCGCCTGGCGCCTGCGGCGACCGGCAGCGATACCGGCGGCTCGATCCGCCAGCCTGCGTCGTTCTGCGGCATCACCGGCATCAAGCCCACCTATGGGCGCGCCAGCCGCTACGGCATGATCGCCTTCGCCTCCAGCCTGGACCAGGCCGGCCCGATGGCGCGCACCGCCGAAGACTGCGCGCTGCTGCTGAGCGAAATGTGCGGCCCCGACCTGGACCGTGACTCCACGAGCCTGGACCACCCGGCCGAAGACTTCACGCTGCACCTCAACGACTCGCTGGCCGGCCTGCGCATTGGCGTGCCCGCCGAGTTCTTTGGCGATGGCCTGAGCAGCGATGTGCGCGCCGCCGTCGATGCGGCTTTGAAGGAGTACGAAAAGCTGGGCGCCAAGCTGGTGCCCATCAGCCTGCCGCGCACCGAGCTGTCCATCCCCGTCTACTACATCATCGCCCCGGCCGAGGCCTCGTCCAACCTCTCGCGCTTTGATGGCGTGAAGTTTGGCCACCGCGCCAAGGACTACAGCGACCTGGTGGACATGTACAAGAAGACCCGCGCCGAAGGCTTTGGCGACGAGGTCAAGCGCCGCATCATGACCGGTGCCTATGTGCTCTCGCACGGCTACTACGACGCCTACTACCTGCAGGCGCAAAAGATCCGCCGCATGATTGCCGACGACTTCCAGACCGCCTTCCAGGACTGCGACCTGATCGCCGGCCCCGCTGCGCCCACCGTGGCCTGGGCACTGGGCGGCAAGAGCGACCCGCTTGCCAACTACCTGGCCGACATCTACACGCTGCCCGCGTCGCTGGCCGGCCTGCCTGGCCTGAGCGTTCCCGCCGGCTTTGGCGAAGGCGGCATGCCCGTGGGGCTGCAGCTGATCGGCAACTATTTTGGTGAAGCCAAGCTCCTGAACGCCGCCCACCAGCTGCAGCAAGCCACCGACCACCACCTGCGCCAGCCAACCGGCATCGCGAAGTAACGCAGGGAGGAAAACAGAACATGACCGAAACAAGCATCAAGCTCATCAACGGCTACGAAGTGGTGATTGGCTTTGAAACCCACACCCAGCTGGCCGCCAACAGCAAGATCTTCAGCCGCGCCAGCACCGCCTTTGGCGCCGAGCCCAACACCCAGGCCTGCGCCGTAGACCTGGCCCTGCCCGGCACCCTGCCGGTGATGAACAAGAAGGCCGTCGAATGCGCCATCAAGCTCGGCCTGGCGCTGGGCAGCACGATTGCGCCCGTCAGCATCTTTGCACGCAAGAACTACTTCTACCCCGACCTGCCCAAGGGCTACCAGATCTCGCAGTTCGAGATCCCGGTGGTGCAAGGCGGTGAGGTGAGCTTCTTTGTCGGCGACCAGAAAAAGACCGTGCGCCTGGTGCGCGCCCACCTCGAAGAAGACGCGGGCAAATCGGTGCACGACGAGTTCATCGGCCAATCGGGTATTGATCTGAACCGCGCCGGCACGCCGCTGCTGGAGATCGTCACCGAGCCCGACATGGGCAGCACCGCCGAGGCCGTGGCCTACGCCAAGGAACTGCACAAGATCGTCACCTGGATCGGCATCTGCGACGGCAATATGCAGGAAGGCTCGTTCCGCTGCGATGCCAACGTGTCCGTGCGCAAGCCCGGCCAGCCGCTGGGCACCCGCCGCGAGATCAAGAACCTGAACTCGTTCAAGAACATGCAGATCGCCATCGATTACGAAATCCGCTGGCAGATCGAAGAGATCGAAGATGGCCGCGCGATCCAGCAGGCCACCGTGCTGTTCAACCCCGACACCGGCGAGACCCGCGCGATGCGCACCAAGGAAGACGCGGCCGATTACCGCTACTTCCCCGATCCGGACCTGCCGCCGCTGGTGGTCGCCGACAGCTGGGTGCAGGCCGTCAAGGCCGAGATGCCCGAGCTGCCGCGCCAGCGCGCCGACCGCTTTGTGGCCGACTACGGCCTGCCCGAGTACGACGCCACCACCCTGACCCAAAGCCAGGCCATGGCCGACTACTTTGAAGCCGCTGCCAAGGCCAGCGGCCAGCCCAAGCTGGCCAGCAACTGGGTGATGGGTGAGATCTCGCGCCGCCTGAACATGGAAGAGATCGGCATGGACCAGGTCAAGGTCAGCGCCGCGCAGCTGGGCACCTTGATCGACCGCATCCACGGCAATGTCATCAGCAACAACAGCGCCAAGCAGGTGTTTGAAGCGCTGTGGAGCGGCGAAGGCACCGACGTCGACGCTGTCATCGACGCCAAGGACTTGAAGCAATCCAACGACACCGGCGCGCTCGAAGCCATCATCGACGAGGTGATCGCCGCCAACCCCGGCAATGTCGAGCAGTACAAGGCCGGCAAGGACAAGGCCTTCAACGCACTGGTCGGCCAGGTGATGAAGGCTTCCAAGGGCAAGGCCAACCCGGGCCAGGTCAATGAGTTGCTGAAGGCCAAGCTGGCCTGATCTCCCCGCCACCGCTGACAGCAAGAAGCCTCCAGCAATGGAGGCTTTTTTACGGGCTTGCCAGGCATGCACCCTGGCTGACCCTCCTGGTTATCGCGCGGTGGCGACTACCAGTTGCTCAGGCCAACGCGGCCTTCAGCGCTGCTGCTGGGAGCGGTCTTGCTGACCAGGTTGCTTGTGCTGCGGCGACTGCTGCTGGTGTTGCTGCTCTTTGGGCGAGCCGGGCTTCTGGCCCGATTGCTGCTGGTTCACCTGGTTGGGATTGCGTTGGCTGTTTGGCTGATTCATAGCGTTAGCTCCTTCAAGATGATGACCGGGCGACATGCCCTGCCATGGCTCTATGGTCGCGCTGCAGCCGAACGGCCGGTGTAGGAATTGACGCGCCGCCTGCATCGAGACGTTTCTCGGTGCACATTTTGCAAAGCCGCTTGGTGCATTCCAGGCGGTAAGCAACGCAGGGCCGCCTACATTCCTTTTCCGTCCTTCACAGAAATACAAGCGAGGCTTTACTCCCAGCGGTCGGCCATATCTTCGGTATAGCCCATCACCAGGATGCGCTGGGTTTGCAGCAGCGCTGGCAAGGCTTGCCAGCCCGCATGGGCCAGCAGCGCCTCATCACCCGTGGCATACAGCGCCCGCAAATCCTCCACCAGCGCCTGGGCCTGCACGGCACCGGGCGGCTGCACGCGAGCCAGTGCCATCCAGGCGGCGCCCATGGCCAACAGCTGGTAGCCATGCTGCTCGGCCAGATGCTGGTGGATGGCGTGGTTTTGAAAGCTGTCCCAGTCTGCGCTGAAATAGCCATTGGGTTGGCCAGCAATCAGCGGATCGCCTTGGGCCAACGGCAGGCGCTGGATATAGACGACGTCATCGAGCAGCAGATCAGGCGCGCGATTCGCGGCCAGCAGTGCGTCGAGATCGCTGGCGCTTACCGCCAGGCTGCCGCAGACATCGGCCCAGCGTTGCGGGCCCTGGCGCAGCTGGCGCGCGCGGTGCTGCAGCGCCTGCAGATCCCAGGCCGCCTCCTGCACTGGGTCGTCCCAGTCCATATCCGGCGGGCTGGCCAGGTAGAGCCGGTCATCCTGGCTGGCATGGCCGCTGGTGTAGCTGCCCTGCTGGATATCGTCCAAGGTGCACAGATAGCGGTGCGCGGGGTCTGCGGCGCGCAGCGCTTCGACATGCGCCAGCAAGGCGGTCAGGCTGCCAACTTCTTCGATCCATTGGTAGGCAAAGCTGTAGTTGGTGCGGGGGTACGGCGGGCTGGGCTGCGCGAAGAATCCGGTGTTCATGGAGGTCTGCTGGCTGGGGGATGGAGAGCGCCAGTATCGCCGCGCATGCGCTGCCGCGCCCACAAAAAAGCCCGCATCGTGCGGGCTTTGGCGCAGGGTTCAGAAGATCAGCACATCTGTGCGTTGTCCGGCGTCTTGGGCTCGGTGCCCAGTTGGCGCCGGTTGCACTTGCACTGCTGCTGCGAGTACTTGGCCTCGCGCAACGGCTGGCCCTGTTGCAGCGGCCAAGGCTGCTGCTTGGTCATCGGCAATGGCAGTTGTTGCATGGGGTGCTCCGTGTGGTCTTCGTGGGCCGCGCTGTCGCAGCCTACTTCTGCGAGGACTGCTTGCGGTCCTGCTGGCCCGGTTGCTGCTGCTTCGGGGATTGCTGCTGTTGCTGCTGCTCCTTTTTCTGGGCAGGGTGCTGTCCGGACTGTTGGTGGTTCTGCTGGTTCATGGCGTTTACTCCTTCAGTGTCAGGTTGGCGGCAGGGACAAACGCCTGCCGTAAGGACATGGTGCCGCTGAAGGGTGGCGCTGGCTGTAGGAGTTTTGGAGATTCGTTTGGCTTTACGTAAACAGGCCGGTGGATTTGCAAAATTTCTTTACAAAACAGCGCTGTAGGCCAGCCAATAACTATCGGATGGCCCTGCACTTTTATCGTCCACTATCCACGTTGACAATGGGCCGCCCGGGCCGCGTGTGCTTGCCTTTGAACAGGTTCTTAGGCCTCAGTCCTCGCTGGGTTGCTCGAGGCGCTTTTGGGGCTGAAAGTCGACCAAGGTCTGGCCCTCGTTGTCGATCACCAGGGCTGGCAGGTTCAAGCCGGTGCTCAGGTAAAAACCGCCGGGCCAGGCCTGGGCCGCCAGGTGCTCGCCGTCAAACAGCAACTGCGGCATCTCGCGCGTGGACTTGCGCCACACCACTTGCAGGCTGTGCGCATCGACGATCTGCAGCACCACCTCGGCGGCGGTGGTAGGGGTCTCGTCGTAGCGCATCAGCACACGGTCCGCATTGCGGGCCAGCACCTCGCCGCTGAACTGCACCGGTACGCTGGCCACCGCGGCAATCTGGGTAATGCCCGCGTCGCGCAGCGCCTGGCGGCTGACGACAAAACCATCGCTGACCGGCTGGTAGAGCTTGGGGGCGGCGCGCACCTGCTTGTCGGCGCTGGAGTGCACGCTCAGCCGTGGCCAGCGCTCAAACTCGCCTGGCCTAACTTTTTGCGCAAACTGCAGCAAGATCATCGGCATGCCGTACTGGGCCACGTCGGTGTCAAAGTCGGCATAGTCGATGCGCGAGGCCGTCTGCGGGTACTGTGCCCAGGGGCGCTGCTGCCAGCGCTGCAGCCGCTCGGCCCAGGGGTAGAGCTCGCCACTGGCCCAGTACAGCGCATAGCGGTCGCCGGTATTGCTGGTCACATCCAAGAGGCCCGGCTCGCGCAGCTCGCCAAACGCATATTTGGACACGCCTGTGCCCAGCTCGGCCGCAAAGCGCTGGCGCAGCGCGGCATCCATCGGCGCAAACGCGGTCTGCGCCGGCTCGCGCAGCCACCAGTGCCGGTCATTGAGCAGCAGCGACAGCTGGCCATGGGCCTCGCTGCGCAAGCGCGCCGGCTGGCGCAGCTGGGCGCGCGGCAGCACAATGCGCTGGGGCTCGCCCAGCAGCTGCTTGGCCTGCAGGTCGTTGTCCAGCAGCACAAACACATCGTCCTGCGCGGTGCTGTGCTTCATCACCCGCAGCATGCGCAGGCTGCCGTCCTCCCCTTGGTAGATGGCCGAGGCGGCCACATCGCCCAGCTCCTCGGCCTTGTCTGCACCCGATTGCAGCAGCTTGACCGTCGCGGGCACCAGCAGCGGCAGCACAAAAAAGAACAGAAAGCCCAGGCCCATCGGAAGATAAAAACGCCGAGGAATGCTCACTGCGCAGCTCCTGCGGCCGCAGCCCCAAAGTCCTGCAGCACCTCGCCGTCATCGCCAATCAGCAGCGCGGGCTGGCGCATGTCGTTGACCAGCAAAAAGCCGGCGCTGACGGCCTGGCCGGTGACATACATGCCGCCTTCGCGCTGGCCCAGTGCGGGCAACTGGTCGATGGTGCGGCTCCACACCACCTGCTCGCTGGCCTTGTCCAGCAGCTGGATCACGCGCCCCTCCTGCCGCAGCGGCGTGGGGTTGTAGGCCAGCAGCAGGCGGCGCGCGTTCTCGGCCATCACATCGGCATGGAAGCGCGGCACCGCCGGCTGCACCACCTTGATGCGCAGCAGGCCCCGGTCCTTGGTGGCATAGGGGCGGGTCGAGAAGCCATCGCCAATGGCCACATAGCTGCGCGGCGATGTCTGCACCTCGCGGCTGTCGCTGGGCTGCAGGTCGTAATAGCCAAAGTAGGCGGGCTGGCCGGGCTCGTGCCGCCACCAGGACTGCACCAGCACGGCGCGGTTCTCCTCGCCGGTCGGGCGGGGCAGCGATTCATAGCGGTAGAAGGCGATCTCCTGGCGGTAGCCGGCCTGGGCCTTTTCGTAGAGGCTGCTGCTGTCGGCCGCCGGCCAGATCTGGCCGATCAGCCAGTACACCAGGTATTTGCTGCCGCTGCGGCTGGTGACCTCCAGGCTGTCGGGCCGGTCGCGGCCCTTGGGCGCTACGCCCACGATGCCCTCGCCCAGCTGCGCGGCAAATTTCTCACTGAGCTGGGGCAGCAGATCGACAAAGCGCAGGCTCGCCAGATCCAGCCGCCAAAAGCCGCGTTCCCGCAAAAACAGGTAGAGCTGGCCGTCCGAGAAAAACTGCAGCTCGGCCCGCCCGGAGCTGCCGGCCCAGGGCATGGCCATGCGCTGGGGCTCGCCCAGGCTGGCGCCGGTGGCCGCATCACGGACCAGCACGCGGTAGACCACATCGCCCTGCTCGCGGTTTTCAAACAGCTGCACGAGCAAGCGCTGGCCGTTGCGCTCGATCAGCGTCGTCGCCTCACTGCGGCCCAGTGCCAGCTGCGGTGCCTTGTCTTGCCAGGCAGTGGGCAGCTTCAGCTGGAGCCCGGGTTGCAGCCGGGGCAGCCACCAGGGGATGGACACCAGCATGGCCATCGCCACCGCCAGCCAGGGCAGGTGCTGGCGCAACCGCGCCCCGTTTGGCGCCCCTGGCGCGGCCTGACCAGCCGCGAAGGACTGGCCCTGCAGCTGCTCCAGCCGGAACTGCGCGCCGCACTGCAGGCAGGCAAAGCGGTCGCGCGCACCTGCGCTGCGGCAGTTCGCTGCGCCGCAGCGCGGGCAATACGGGGATGACAGAGAGGACGACGGGGGCCAGACGGGCATAAGCCAGCGATGATAAACCGAGGGCACAGAAGTGGAGGCAGCCGCTTTGCAAACGAAGCTGGGCGCCGCTGGGGCGGCGACTCCCAGGTGTCAGCCATGCGGCGCGGCTTGGCGGCCCAGCCGCTAACATCCAAGGTTTTGAACCTGCTGCGCCCTGCCCCATGACCACCACTGCATCCCCCGCTGTTGCCAACGACATCCCCGCCTACACCGTGGATGAGCCCGCCAACCAGATCTTCGGCCTCGGCATGGCCATGGCCGAGGCCTTCTTGCTCAAGGGCGAGGCGATCGGCAATGAGCGCGCCCGGGTGCGCATGCCCTACCAGAAGCAATACACCAACAGCCGGGGCGATATGCATGGCGGCGCCATCGCCACCTTGCTCGATGTGGGCCTGTCCTGCGCCGCTCGCGCGCATGATCCGTTGCGCTATGGCGTCATCACCGTGGACCTGACCATTCATTACATTGCGCCGGGCAGCGGCGATGTGGTCTGCACGGCCGTTTGCGAAAAGCGCGGCAAGAGCCTGTCCTTTGTGCGCGGCGAGCTGCATGACGATGCCGGCAACCTGTTGGGCCTGGCCACCGGCACCTTCAAGCTGGTCGATAAACAAAAAATCTAAGCCTGCAAAAAACCGGCAGATATGGCATGCTGGCGGTCTTATTGCTCACTTTTTGACCATGACGACGCGCCAATCCACCCATGCCATCCATCCCCAGTTTCTGGACCGTTTCTCGCCCCGCGCCTTCTCGGGCAAGGCGCTGACGCACAGGGACATCGAGACCATTGTGGAAGGCGCACGCTGGGCCCCTTCGGCCAGCAACAAGCAGCCCTGGCACTTTGCCTATTCGATCAACGGCGATGCCAACTGGCAGGCGTTTTCCACCATTCCCAACGAGTTCAACCGCCGCTGGTGCCTGAATGCCGGCGCCCTGTTGGTGGTGCTGTCGAACAAGGACGAGTCTCCCGCGCCCAGCTTTGACACCGGTTGCGCCTGGGGCTACCTGGCCCTGCAAGCCCATGCGATGGGCCTGGCCACCCACGCCATGGGCGGCATCGAGCGCGATGCTGCACGCGCCGTGCTCAAGCTCGGTGACAACTGGCAGGTCGAATGCCTGGTCGCCATTGGCGAGCGCGGCGACAAGTCCAGCCTGCCCGCCGACCTGGCCGAGCGCGAGACGCCCTCGCCGCGCAAGGCGCTGTCGGAAATCTTGACCGCAGGCCCCCTGGCTTAAACACCGGCACCCAGCAACGCAAAGGCTCCCGACTGGAAGCCTTTGTGCATGAGGTACTTGGTATTAAGCGACGTTGAGGCGCTCGCCACTTTGCCGGTCAAACACATGCCAGTGCTGCGGCGCCGTGTGCCAATGCAGCGCCTGGCCGGGCGCCAGCGCCAGGCGTTCCTTGACGGTCGAAATGAGTGGCTGCTGGCCAAAGCGGCTGACCACCTGGGTTTCGGCGCCGGTGGGCTCCACCACCTCGACGGTCGCAGCGCTGGTGGCGACACCGCTCAGGGGCGCCACTTCCAGCTGCACATGTTCGGGCCGCACGCCCAGCCACAGCGCACGCTCGCCCTGGGCCTGCAGGCCGGGCAGCAGCGGCAGGCGCAGGCCATCGTCGGTCACCAGCTGCCAGCCGTCCTGCGCTGGCTGGCTGCGGGCGGCAATCAGGTTCATCGAGGGCGAGCCAATGAACTGCGCGACAAAGGCATTGCGTGGCCGGTCGTACAGCTCCAGCGGCGTGCCCACCTGCTCGATCAGGCCGTCGCGCATCACCACGATGCGGTCGGCCATGGTCATGGCCTCGATCTGGTCATGCGTCACATAGACCGTGGTGGTGCGCAGGCGCTGGTGCAAGGCCTTGATCTCGGTGCGCATCTGCACGCGCAGCTTGGCATCCAGGTTGGACAGCGGCTCGTCAAACAAAAAGGCCAGTGGCTCGCGCACAATGGCGCGGCCCATGGCCACACGCTGGCGCTGGCCGCCCGACAGCTGGGCAGGCAGGCGGGCCAGCAGCGGCTCCAGGCCCAGAATCTCGGCCACCTGCTGCACGCGCTGCGCAATGGCTGCGGGCGCCTGGCGCTGCAGCTTGAGCGCAAAGCCCAGGTTCTCGGCCACCGTCATATGCGGGTAGAGCGCATAGTTCTGGAACACCATCGCAATATTGCGCTCGCGCGGCGGCACATCGTTGATGAGCTGGCCACCCAGCACGATCTGGCCGCTGCTGACCTCTTCGAGCCCGGCGAGCATGCGCAGCAAGGTGGATTTACCGCAGCCAGATGGGCCGACCAGCGCCACAAACTCGCCCTCGGCGATATCGAGCGAAATACCCTTGAGCACATCGTGCCCCTCAAAATGCTTGCGCAGCTGTCTCAATGCAATCGAAGCCATGTCAGTCCTTAACGCCACCGGCGGTGAGGCCGTGAACGAGGTATTTGCGCACCAGCACCGTGAACAGCAGCACCGGCAGCATCACCAGGGTGCCGGCCGCTGCAATCTTGGTCCACTCCCAGCCGTCGTACTGCAGAAAATTGACGATGGCCACCGGCGCCGTCACCGCCTGCGTGCGGGTCAGAATCAGTGCGAAGAAAAAGTCGCTCCACGAAAAGATGAAGCACAGCACGGCGGTGGCCACCAGGCCCGGCCGGGTCAGTGGCAAGGTCACATGCCAGAAGGCCGACCAGATGCTGCAGCCGTCCATCCAGGCCGCCTCTTCGAGCGCCGTGGGAATGGCCTCAAAAAAGCCCTGCATCATCCAGATCACGATGGCCAGGTTGAAGGTCAGGTAGACCAGCACCAGGCCCCAGACGGAATCGAGCAGGCCCAGCCAGCGAAAGGCCAGAAAGAACGGAATCGTGAACGCAATGGGCGGCGCCATGCGCGTGCACAGCACCCACAGCGCCACCTGGCGCCGCTGCTTGAAGCGCCAGCGCGACAGCGCATAGGCAGCGGGCACCCCCAAGAGCAGCGACAGCCCGGTGGACAGCACACTCACCAGCAAGCTGTTGCCAAAGGAGCGTGCAAAGTTGTCCTGCCACAGGCCCGCAAAGGCCTCTAGCGTGGGGCTGAAGATCAAATCCAGCGACAGCGCATCGCCCGACGGGCGAAAGGCCATCTGCACCATCCACAAAAAAGGCAGCAGCACCACCATCAGCACCACCACGGCAGCGGTGCTGCGCAGATGGCGCTGCGCGCCTTGCACGGCGCGTTGCCATACGGGCAGCGCAGGTGCTGCGTTGTGCCAGGTCTCAGCGTGCATGGGCATCTCCCTTGGCCCGGCTCAGGCGGCTGACCAGTGCGCTCAGCACAAAGATGATGGCCAGCATCACCACCGCAATGGCGCTGCCGTAGCCCCAGTACGAGAAGTTGAAGGCCTGGATAAAGCCGTAGAAATTGGTGACCTCGGTCACCGTGCCCGGCCCGCCATTGGTCAGCACATACAAGAGCGGAAAGGCCTTGAAGCTGTCGATCAGGCGAAACAGCGCGCAGACCACCAGGGTGCGCTGCAGATAGGGCAGCACGATGTAGACAAACACCTGCCAGCGGTTGGCGCCATCGATGCGGGCGGCATCGACCGGGTCGCGCGGCACCATCTGCAGCTGGGCCAGCACCATCAGCATCGTGAACGGGAACCACTGCCAGACATCGGCGGCCACAATGGCCCACAGCGCGGTGTCGGGGTTGGCGATCAGCGAGCGCAGCGGCCAGCCCCACTGCTCGAGCAGCGCATGCATCGGGCTGATGTCGGGCGTGTAGATGATCTTCCAGACCAGGGCCACCACAATCGGCGGCAGCACCATCGGGATCAGAAAGAACGTGCGCAGGCCCGCCACCACGCGGCTGCTGCTGTGCAGCAGCAAGGCCAGGCCCAGGCCGACGAGCAGCTGCAGCAGCACGCTGACCGACGAGAGCTTGGCCTGCACCCAGAGCGAATCTACAAAGCGCTGGTCCTGCAGCAGCTGCGCATAGTTGCCGGCGGGCTGGTCAAAATGGAAGGTCGCTGCCGGGTCGGTCAGGCTCAGCGGCGTGAGGCTCACCACCACCAGCGTGACCAGCGGCAGCAAGGTGATGGCGGCCAGCACTACCAGTGCGGGTGCCAGGCCCAGGCCATAGGCCCGCGCCGATTCGCGCTGCCAATTGCGCTGCCAGTGGCGCGACGCTGCAGCCGCAGCGGGCTTGCCGCGCGCCTGGCTGGGCAGCGGGCGCGCGGGTCCGGTGTCGAGCGCCTGCGGCGCGAGAGATGCAGTGGGCGGCATGGGCGCGTTCCCTCACCGCTCAGACCGAGACGCCGGCGCGGCGCAGCTCGGCAATCGACGCGGTCTGCGCCTGCTTCATCGCCTGCTCAGGCGTGCGCTGGCCGGTCACGATCAGCTCGATGGCCTTGTTGATCTGCTGGTCCACCTGCGGGTAGGCGGCCACGGTGCGGTATTTCATATGGCCTTGCTTGGCCGACAGCTCCACCGACGATGTCACCAGCGACGCGATGTCATAGCCGTTGACGCGCTGGCGCTCACGGTAGGCGGCCGAGTCAATGTCCGAGCGCCGCGTGGGCGAGCCGTAACCTGCAGCCACGGCGCGCTGCAAGGTTTCCTTGGACGTGGCCCAGCGGATGAACTGCCAGGCGGCATCCTTGTTCTTGCTGCCCACCGGAATGCCCCAGCCATGGATGGCCGTGCCCGGAAAGCGCCCGGCCACACCCTTGGGCACCTGGCCCCAGGCCGCCGATGCCGCCACCTTGCTACTGGACTTATCGGCCAGCTGCGAGAGGTTGATCTGGCCTTGCACGCTCAAATGGCTGCGCCCGGCCTTGAGCGACTGCACGGCCTGGTCCGAGGTGTAGGAGACCACACCGTCGGGCCCGTACTCGCGCAGCAGGCGGGCAAAGTAGTCGGCCGCCGCTATCGCCTCGGGGCTGTCCAAGGTGGGGAACAGGTCATCGGGCGCCTTGCGGAACACATCGCCGCCAAAGGCCTGCAGGAACGGGATGAAGGTCCAGCCATAGTGGTTGTCGGTGACAAAGCCGGCCGCGCGCTCCTTGCGGTTGAGCAGCTTGGCCGCTTGCAGCCAGGCGTCTGTCGTATCGGGAAAGGCCAGGCCCGACTGCTGGAGCACATCAAAGCGCGAGGCCGCCGCAATCGTGACCTCGGCCTGCCAGGGGATGCCGTAGAGCTGGCCATCGCGGCCGCGCTCGGGCGCCAGCGCGCCTTCGAGAAAGTCGCGGATGTCAAAGCTCGCCGGCGTCTTGTTGGCGTCGTTGATATAGCCATCGAGCGGCGTCAGCCAGCCCGAATTGATCCAGCGGCTCGAATAGATGAAGGTGACATTGACCGCATCAAAGGACGCCCCCTTGGTGGACAGCTCCAGGTCAGCGCGCTGGTTGTAGACCGGAAAGCCGGGCGTGTCGAAATTGACTTTGGCGCCCGTGGCCTCCTCGAACTCGGGAATCCAGGGCCGCAGCAGCTTGGAATACGGCGAGCTGTACAGCGAGGTATTGAGCGTTACGCCCTTGAGCGGCTTGCTGTCCAGCGCCAGTGCCGGAAAGCCCAGCACGCTGCCGGCGCCGGCCGCCAGCGCAGAGGCCAGCAGCTTGCGGCGCGGCACCAGCAGGCCGCCTTCGTAGTGGTAGGTGGTTCGGGTCATGGAAACTCTCTGTGGTGCGCGCAGGCGGCCATCGCCATCTGCGATCGGTGTGTTGCTGTTGGGGAGGGCGCTGCGCCCAGCCGGTGCGCCTGGCCGCCGCTCAGGCTGCTCAGGCCGCTGCCGGCTCGCGCACGGTCAGGTCGACGCTGGTGCGGCCATCGACCGAGGTCGCCACGTCGCCGGTGACCGTCACGCGCCGCATCACGCGGTGGGCATCGGCATAGTCATTGATGGCGTAGTGCTGGGTGGCGCGGTTGTCCCAGATGGCAACATCGCCCGGCTGCCAGTGCCAGCGCACGGTGTTTTCCAGCCGCACGATGCGCTCATGGAAGAGCTGCAGCAAGGCGGCAGACTCGTTGCTGCGCAGGCCCTTGATGCGCTTGGCAAAGTGGCCCAGCAGCAGCGCCTTCTCGCCCGTCTCGGCATGCACATGCACCAAGGGCTGCTCGGACTCGATGGTCTTGCTGGTGAAGACCTTGCGGTAGCTCGCCCGGCCCTGCGTCTCGGTCTGGCTGGCGGCTGTGTTCTGGCGGAAGTTCTCCGCATAGTCGTAGTCATTGCCATGCACGGCCCAGAGCTGCTCGGCGAGCTGCTGCAGCGGCGCGGGCAGGCCTTCATAGGCGGCCACGGTATTGGCCCAGACGGTGTCGCCACCATGGCCGGGCAAGGTCACGGCGCGCAGCACACAGACCTTGGGGAAGACCGCCTTGAAGGTCACATCGGTGTGCCAGGAATCGGCCCGGCCGCCGTGCTGCGAGTTGAGCTCCAGAAAGGCCGTGCCATCGGGCGCGGGCACGGTAGGGTGGGCCTCGATCTCACCAAACAAACGGCCAAAGGCCTGGTGGCCGGCGTCATCGAGGTGCTGCTGGCCCCGGAAGAAAATCACCCGGTGCTGCAGCAGCGCTGCCTTGATCTGGGCAAACAGCGCCGGTTCCAATGCACCCGACAGCGACACCCCATGCACCACCGCGCCGATGCGGCCCGCCAGGGGCTCGACGTGCAGGGCCGTAGCTGCAGCGGCATCGGCCGCTGGGCTCAGGTGGCGAACATTGGTGATGGCATTCATGGGCGCTCCTCGTGGTCTGGCAATCGGGTTGAAGCCTTCATGCTAGGCAGCGGGGTGCGCCACCACAACGACGCATTTCATGCATCGATATGCCAACAGCAGCTAAGAAAAAAGAGGCATAAGCCTCTTTCTTCGGTGTCTAAAGCCATCTACCGCATCGGCGCCGCTGGTTCGCCGTACGGTGGGCGCGGCATCAGAACAGCACGCGGCAGCGGATCGTGCCGGCGATCTGGGCCAGCTTCTCCAGCGCCAGGGCCGACGATTCCTGGTCGATATCGATCACCACATAGCCCACCTTTTCATCGGTGCGCAGGTACTGGCCGGCGATGTTGATGCCGTTGTCGGCCAGCACCTGGTTGATGGCCGACAGGATGCCTGGGCGGTTCTCGTGCACGTGCAGGATACGGTTCTTGCCAGGGTGCTCGGGCAGGGCCACTTCGGGGAAGTTGACCGCCGAGGTGGTGGTGCCGTTGTCGCTGTACTTGACCAGCTTTTCTGCCACTTCCAGGCCGATATTGGCCTGGGCTTCCATCGTCGAGCCGCCGATGTGCGGGGTCAGGATCACGTTGTCCATGCCGCGCAGCGGCGACTGGAACTCGTCCTTGTTGCTCTTGGGCTCGACCGGGAACACGTCGATGGCCGCGCCCAGCAGCTTCTTGGCTTGCAGCGCCTGGGCCAGCACGTCGAGGTCCACCACGGTGCCGCGCGAGGCATTGATCAAAATGCTGCCAGGCTTCATCGCCGCGATCTGGGCCGCGCCAATCATGTTGTGGGTCGAGGCCAACTCGGGAACGTGCAGGGTCACGATGTCGGACTGCGCCAGCAGCGCGTTGAGGTTGGCCGCCTGGTGCGCATTGCCCAGCGGCAGCTTGGTGACCACATCATGGAACACGACCTTCATGCCCAGGCCTTCGGCAAGCACCGACAATTGCGTGCCGATCGAGCCGTAGCCGACGATGCCCAAGGTCTTGCCACGGATCTCGAAGGAGTTGTCGGCGCTTTTCTTCCAGCCGCCCCGGTGCGATACCGCGTTCTTCTCGGGGATGCCGCGCAGCAGCAAGATGGCCTCGGCCAGCACCAGCTCCGCGACAGAGCGTGTGTTGGAGAAGGGCGCATTGAACACCGCAATACCGCGCTCGCGCGCCGCATTCAGATCGACCTGGTTGGTGCCGATGCAAAAACAGCCCACTGCCACCAGCTTGTTGGCCGCAGCAAACACATCGGCCGTCAGCTGCGTGCGCGAGCGGATGCCGACAAAGTGCACGTCGGCAATCTTGCGCTTGAGCTCTTCGCCCTCCAAGGCGCCGGTCAGCGCCTCGACCTGGGTATAGCCTGCCGCCTGCAACACCTTGAGCGCAGAAGGGTGGATGCCCTCGAGCAGCAAGAACTTGATCTTCGATTTATCCAGCGATGTTTTGGTCATGAATGCGCGCTTTCTCTTTCACAAACGACTGCGGTCTGCCCACCAGGCTGCGATCGGCAGCTAGCAGACCCGGGTCGATCATGGCGCAGAACCTTTGCCATTACGTGTTGTCGGGTTGACCCTAGGTTGTATCGCAGCAGGGCTGGCGCCCAATCACCTGCGCCAGCTTGCCCGCCGCCCCACAGCAAACCTTTGATTTGTTGGGTATTTAAGAATCCAAGGCCTTCGCTGACAGCGCCCGGGCTTCAACCCTGGCCTGCAAAGGGCGGGGCTGCGTGGTACAAAAAGCGGGTGATTTTGTGACACAACCACCAGGAGTTTTGTATGACAAGCACCGCAACCCATAACCTGTTTGAACCTGTGCAGGTGGGTGATCTGGCCCTGGCAAACCGCATTGCGATGGCCCCGTTGACGCGCAACCGTTCGCCCAAGGCCGTTCCCCAGCCGATGGCAGCCACCTACTATGCCCAGCGCGCCAGCGCCGGGCTGCTGATCACCGAGGCTACCGCCATCAGCCACCAGGGCCAGGGTTATGCCGATGTGCCCGGCCTGTACGAGCAGGACCAGCTCGATGGCTGGAGCAAGGTCACCAGCGCGGTGCATGCCAAGGGCGGCAAGATCGTCTGCCAGCTGTGGCATGTGGGCCGTGTCTCGCACCGCCTGCTGCAGCCGGACCAGCAGGCCCCCGTGGCGCCCTCGGCCATCACTGCCAAGACAAAGACCTACCTGATCGACCCGGCCACCGGCGAAGGCCGCTTCGAGCCGACCTCCGAGCCGCGCGCGCTGGATGCCGAGGAGATCCCCGGCATCGTGCACAGCTTTGCTGCGGCCGCCCGCAATGCGGTCAAGACCGCCGGCTTCGATGGCGTCGAGATCCACGGCGCCAACGGCTACCTGCTCGACCAGTTCTTGAAGACCGGCGCCAATGCGCGCCGCGACGACTACGGCGGCTCGATCGAAAACCGCGCCCGCCTGACCTTGGAAGTCACCCGCGCGGTGATCGACGCGGTCGGCCGTGGCAAGGTCGGCATCCGGCTCTCGCCCGTCACCCCCGCCAATGGCATCGACGACGCCGATCCCCAGAGCCTGTTCACCTACCTGGCCCACCAGCTGGCGCCGCTGGGCCTGGCCTATATCCATGTGATCGAAGGCGCCACCGGCGGCCCGCGTGAAGTCGAAGGCCGTCCCTTCGACTACGAGGCCTTCAAGGCGGAATACCGCCGCGCCGGCGGCAAGGCCGCCTGGATGGTGAACAACGGCTATGACCGTGCGCTGGCCGAGCAAGCCGTAGCCAGCGGCCAGGCCGATATCGTCGCCTTTGGCCGGCCCTACATTGCCAACCCCGACCTGGTCGAGCGCCTGCGTAGCGGCGCGGCGCTGAACACCGGCGACAGCAGCACCTACTATGGCGGCGGCGAGAAGGGCTATACCGACTACCCCACCCTCGCCGGCTAAGCGCCTTGAACGGCCTGGGCCTACAAAGGCCCGGGCCGCGGCTTTACCGGATTTTGGTAGAGTGCGCAGATGCCATTGACTCCCCTCTTCCGCACCACGTTCTGTCTGCTGCTGGTCCCCGGCCTGGCCGCCTGCTCCAGCCTCTGGCCCTCCAAAAAAGAGGCCCAACCGGCGCCACGTGCGCCCCAGCAGGCTCCCGCAGACAAACCGGCACCGCAGGCCCCGTCACCTGCGGCGGCCAGCATCAGCGAAGCCGACCTGGCCGGCGTCTGGGAATGCCAGTTCCAGATCAGCATGGGCAAGGACAGCGCCAGCTTTACCTATACCAACCAGTTCAACCCCGACCACAGCCTGCGCTCGCAGGCCTTTTTGGTCTATGACATGCCCAGCACCGACCAGCAATACCGCTTTGTGCTGCAAGGCACGGGCCAGTGGCGCATGGACGGCAGCACCATCACGATGATCGTGCCCGAGGTGGTCAAGCAGGACCGCTCCGAGCACAAGAAGCCCGAGCTGATGCAAGACAAGGATCTGGTGCCCGAAGATTTGAGCGACACCTGGGCGGTGCAGGCCCACAAGGGCAAGAACCTGCGCGTGACCGTGGGCAGCCTGGCTGACTCCATGCTCTGCAACAAGGAATAAAGGCCGGGCCTGCCATGGATTCGCTGACTCTGGCCTTTTTGCCGCTGGCCCTGTGGTGGCCGGTGGCCCTGGGCCTGTCCTTGCTGCTGGTGCTCGCCGCCGTGCTGTGGATGTTTGTGCAAAACCGCCCCACCCGGCAGCGCGCAGCAGGTGGCGGCCCCGCCTGGCTGCCCTGGGCCTTTGCGCTGTTGGCGCTGGCCTGGTGGGCCTGCGGCTTGGCGCTGGCCTTGTGGCCGCTGAGGGAGCTGGACGAACTGGGCCAGTGGGCCCGCGCACCCAGCTATGTGCTGGTGCCGCTGTGGATTGGCGGCATTGCCTGGGTGGGCGCGCTCCTGGTGCAGCGCCTGCTGCGCAGCACAGCGGCCATGCGCGGCTAAGAACCTGTTCAAAGCACCGGTTTGGTGGCGATTGCCGATTGACAGCCGCCCCATTTGCGCGACACTGGTGTTTACATCTGAGTTGGAGGCTTGCCATGACCGATATCGACAGCATCAACCTCGACAAGCTGCGCAATATTGTGCAGAAGTTCACGCACCGCGACTTCACGGCCGCCCAGATTGCCGACGACTACTGGGATGGCGCTGCCGAGCAGATCGGCGCCAGCGGCGCACAGTTTGAAGCCGTATTGCAGCGCAACGCGGCGCTGCTGGGCATACAGACCGTTGGCAGCCACCAGCCCGCCCGCTGGCATGTAGCGGCTTAACGGCTGTTTCACCTCCCCCTCTTCCCTATCGCACAGCACCGCCGCCCAGCGGTGCTAGGCTTGCACCATGCTGCAGCCCGAACGCCTCCATTTCCGCGATTTCTCCCCCGCCGACCTGTTCGTCGTCGCCCATGCGATGGGTGATGCGCGGCTGACCGCGTTCTACGGGCTGGAAACAGAGCACAGCGATGCCCGCGCGATTGCGCAGGAGCAACTCGATTGGTATGCGTCCGTCGCCAGTGAGGGCAGCGGCTGGTGGCAGGCGGTGCTGCTCGATGGCGCCGTCATCGCGGCCGTCGGCCTCTACGACCATGACGACGAAGCCGACAGCGCCGATCTGGGCTACTGGCTGCTGCCCGACCACTGGGGCCAGGGTTGGATGGACCAGGCGCTGCGCCAGTGGCTGCCCAGCGCCTTTGCGCGTCTGGACTTGCACAGCGTGGTGGCCTATGTGGAGCCTGGCAATGCGGCATCGACCCGGCTGCTGGACCGCCTGGGCTTTTGCCACGAAGGCCTGCTGCGCGACTGCAGCAAGCGCGATGGAGCGTATGTATCGCTGCAGCGCTATTCGCTGCTGGTCAGCGAACTGGCTGCGCTGTAGCGCAACAGCGCTCAGCCCGCCGGCTGGCCATCGCGCACATGGCAGCCCTGCAGATGGTCATTGACCATGCCCATGGCCTGCATGAAGGCATAGACCGTGGTCGGGCCGACAAACTTCCAGCCGCGTTTTTTCAGGTCCTTGGACAGGGCGACCGCCTCGGGCGGCACACCCATCTGGCGCACGGCCTCCAGCGTGATGCGCTCGGGGCGGCTGGCGGGTGCTGGCGCAAAGCGCCACAGGTAGGCGTCAAAACTGCCGAACTCGCGCTGCACTTCGGCCAGGCGCTGGGCATTGTTGATCACCGCCTCGATCTTGCCCCGGTGGCGCACAATGCCGGCATCGGCCAGCAGGCGCTGCACATCGTCGGCGCCAAACTGCGCCACCTGCAGGGCATCAAACTGTGCAAAGGCGGCTCTGAATGACGCGCGCTTGTTCAGAATCGTCAGCCAGCTCAGGCCCGCCTGAAAGCCTTCGAGGCAGATCTTCTCGAACAGCCGGCGGTCGTCATGCACGGGGAAGCCCCATTCATGGTCATGGTAGTGCTGGTAGAGGGGCGAGGCCATGCACCAGCTGCAGCGCGCGCGCTGGTCGTCGGCCAGCGCCAGGCCTGGGGCGAGGGAGTCAAGAGGCATGGGGGCGTGCGCACGGCTACTTGGCAGCCGGGCTCCAGTAGGGTTTGAGGCTTTGGGCCTCTTCGTCAAAGCGCAGATTGGTGGCCTTGATCTCGTCGTTGATCGTGGCGATCTGCTCGTCCACTTCCTTGAAGTCACGGCGGTTGCCATCGAGGCGCGCCTGCAGCGGGGCGGGCGCCTTGCTCGGGTCCTTCTTGTAGAACTCCATGTCCTGGTCGATCTTCTTGCGGTCTTCCAGCAAGAAGCTGCGGCGCTCCTGCACGATGCGGATCTGGGCGCGCAGCACGTCGACGGCTTCAGCGCGTTCGGCGTCATGCGCGGCCTTGCTGGGGAAGCGGGTCGCCAGTGCCCGCTCGCGGCGCTTGCCGTCATTGGCGCGGTAGCGCTCTTCGGCCTCACGGCGCTGCTGGGCGGCCTGCTCGGCGCGCTCGCGCTCGGAGTAAGCAGGCCCGACCGTGCGTACCGCACCGCCGGGCATCGTGACCTGCTGCTCACGGTCCGCGCAGGCGGCAATGGGCCGGTCCGCCGTCAGGCGGCGCCCGCCCGCATCGACGCAGCTGTAGACCATGGTCGTAGACGGGGACTTTTGGGCATGGCTGGCGCCAGCGAGCATCAGCATCGCCATGGCCCAAGCAGCGGCACACCGGTCCTTGCGCATCGTCAGATCCTTATCATTCAAAACTATCGAATTCTAATAATCAATTGCCAACGCCATAACGTTCCCGGTACGCCAGCACCTGACTGTGGTGTTCACGCATCGAATCGGCGGCCGCACCCTGGGCCAGAAAGGCCAGCAGGTCCTCCAGCTTGGCGATGGTGCAGACCTGCATGCCCAGCTGGTCACGCACATATTGCACCGCACTATGCGCCACATCCTTGCCATTCTCAGTGGCTTTTTCCTGTCTGTCCAATGCGATGGCCATGGCGTGGGGGATGGCGCCCGCGCCCTGGATCAGCGCAATCGATTCGCGCGCTGCGGTGCCGGCCGACATCACATCGTCAATGATCAGCACGCGGCCCTTGAGGGGCGCACCCACCAGGCTGCCGCCTTCGCCGTGGTCCTTGGCCTCTTTGCGGTTATAGGCAAAGGGCACGTTCTTGCCCTGGCGCGCCAGCTCCACGGCCACGGTCGCAGCCAGCGGAATGCCCTTGTAGGCCGGGCCGAACACCATGTCGAATGCCACACCGCTGGCCAGAATCGCTTTTGCATAGAATTCGGACAGCCGCGCCATCTTGGCGCCGTCATCGAACAGGCCCGCATTGAAGAAATACGGGCTGATGCGGCCGGCCTTGGTGGTGAACTGCCCAAAGCGCAGCACGCCCGCGTCCACGGCAAACTCTACAAAATCCTGCGCCAGCTGCGCATCCGCGCCTGACTGTGGGAGACTAACGACCATGACCCAATCCTTGTTCAAATTAACCAGCCTCAACCTCAACGGCATCCGCTCCGCTGCCACCAAGGGCGTGATCCCCTGGATTGAGACAACCCGGCCCGATTGTATTTGTGTGCAGGAAATCAAGGCACAGCAAGCGGATATGCTGGACAAGTTCGACGTCATCGATGAGATGAACGGGTATTTCCAGTTTGCCGAGAAAAAAGGCTACTCGGGCGTGGGCATCTATACCCGCCATGCGCCCAGCGATGTGGTGATCGGCTTTTCGCCCAACGAGTTCGACGCCGAAGGCCGCTATGTGGAGCTGCGCTTTGACACGCCCATGCGCAAGCTCTCCATCATCAGCTGCTACTTCCCCAGCGGCAGCTCCGGCGAGATCCGCCAGGCCGCCAAGTACCGCTTTCTGGCCGAGCTGCACCCCCACCTGATGCGCCTGCGCGCCGAGCGCGACTTCATTCTCTGCGGCGACGTGAACATTGCCCACACCAATGCCGACATCAAGAACTGGCGCAGCAACCAGAAAAACAGCGGCTTTCTGCCCGAAGAGCGCAGCTGGATGACCCAGCTGCTGGAGAAAGAGACCGAGACCGGCGGCCTGGTCGATGTGTACCGCGTGCTGCAGCCCGATACCACCGATGCCTGCTACACCTGGTGGAGCAACCGGGGCCAGGCCTATGCCAACAATGTGGGATGGCGCCTGGACTACCACCTGGCCACGCCCGCGATTGCCGCGCTGGCCCGCAAGGAGCATATCTACAAGGATGTGAAGTTCTCGGACCACGCCCCGATCACCATCGATTACGACTTCCAGCTGTAACCCATCGCCCAGTCCCTGCGGCCTCCGTCCCGGGAGCTGCAACCGCCCTTCGGGAGCCTTCCATGCGCATGACCGCAGTACCTGTTCTTCTGGCCTGTCTGCTGGCCAGCACGGCCGCCTGCGCCAAGAATGCCTCCGACTACAGCACGCAGGAGCTGGTGGAGGCGCTGGCCCAGCGCCTGTCCAAGGTGCTGCTGGCAGGGCCTACGCGGGATTCACCAGACAATACCGCCGCCATCATCGTGCTCGAAGGCAAGGCCCTGGCACTGGCACCCCGGCTGCAGTCCACCGCCACGATGCGGGTGCTGAGCCGGGAGCAGCTGGTGGCCGAGCAGCGCGCCAACTTTCTGATCATCTCGCAGCTGGGCCAGCAGGGCGCGGACATGCTGGTCGATTACGAGACGCCCAATAACGCCTCGTACGGCACCCTGCGCATCCAGCACAAGGACGGCAAGCTGGTCTTCAAGGGCGAAGACACCTACCGCAGCAGCAGTGGCGCGCGCGCGACCTATGCCCGGCTGTATGGCGGCCTGCCCTGCCGCAATGGCAGCGAGATGGCCTACCGCTTCAACTATGCCGACCGCTATGCGCGCAGCGGCGAGTGCCCGGTCGAGCGCTTTCCCAAGAGTGACTCCGCCTTCGAATGGTAAGAGCGCTCAGCTTTTGAGCGTCGCCAGCACCTCATCGAGCATCTGCTTGGCATCGCCAAACAGCATGCGGTTGTTGTCCTTGTAGAAAAGCGGGTTGTCCACGCCGGCGTAACCGGTCGCCATCGAGCGCTTCATCACGATCGACTGGCGCGCCTTCCAGACCTTCAGCACCGGCATGCCGGCAATGGGACTGCTGGGGTCGTCCTGCGCGGCGGGATTCACGATGTCATTGGCGCCGATGACCATGGCCACATCGGTGTCGGGAAAATCGTCGTTGATCTCGTCCATCTCCAGCACGATGTCATAGGGCAGCTTGGCCTCGGCCAGCAGCACATTCATGTGGCCGGGCATGCGGCCGGCCACCGGGTGGATCGCAAAGCGCACCTCCACCCCGCGCTCGCGCAGCGTGCGGGTGATCTCGTTGACGGTGTGCTGGGCCTGGGCGACTGCCATGCCATAGCCCGGCACGATGACCACGCGCTTGGCCTCGCGCAGCATCTCGGCGGTTTCGGCTGCGCTGATGGCCACCACCTCGCCCTGGGGCGCCTGCCCAGCGGCCACTGGCGCGCCGCTGCCAAAGCCGCCAGCGATCACGCTGATAAAGCTGCGGTTCATCGCCTGGCACATGATGTAGCTCAGGATCGCCCCCGACGAGCCCACCAGCGCGCCGGTGACGATCAGCAGGTCATTGCCCAGCATGAAGCCCGTGGCCGCTGCGGCCCAGCCCGAATAGCTGTTGAGCATGGACACCACCACCGGCATGTCCGCCCCGCCAATGGCCATCACCATATGCAGGCCAAACAGCAGCGCGATGGCGGTCATCACCAGCAGCGCCAGCATGCCCAGGCCCAGCGATGCGCTC
This sequence comes from Comamonas sp. JNW, assembly GCF_003105075.1. Classification (NCBI taxonomy): domain Bacteria; kingdom Pseudomonadati; phylum Pseudomonadota; class Betaproteobacteria; order Burkholderiales; family Comamonadaceae; genus Comamonas; species Comamonas sp. JNW. The sequence continues at coordinate 65,095 of NZ_QETI01000011.1, read as the reverse complement.
TGCACAAACCAGCAGCCCAGCACGACCACCACCACCAGCCCCAGCAGATTGAGCAGATGCCGGCCCGGCAGCAACAGCGGCTTGCCACCAATGCGGCCATTGAGCTTGCCAAAGGCCACCAGCGAGCCCGAGAACGTGACCGCGCCAATGAGAATGCCGATATAGATCTCGGCCGCGTGGATGGCCTTCTCGGCGCCTTGCAGCGGGTGCGAGGTATCGACATAGCTGGCAAAACCCACCAGGCAGGCGGCCAGGCCGACGAGGCTGTGCATCAGCGCCACCAGCTCGGGCATCTGGGTCATCTTGACCCGCTTGGCGGCATACAGGCCGATGCCGCCGCCCAGCACCAGCGCGATGACAATGGCCACGACGCCGGACTGCGAGACGCGCGGGCCAAAAATGGTCGCCAGCACCGCCAGGCCCATGCCCAGCATGCCCAGCAGATTGCCTCGCCGCGCGGTCTCGGGGTGTGACAGCCCGCCCAGGCTGAGGATGAACAAGATGGCAGCGCCCAGGTAGGCGACGGTGGCAAGGCTTTCGGTCATGCGGTTCTACCTCGGTGGCCTATTTGCGGAACATGGCCAGCATGCGGCGCGTGACCGCAAAACCACCAAACATATTGATCGCCGTGAGCACCAGCGCCACAAAGGCCAGTGCGCCGATCAGCAGCCCCGGCCGGTCCGTGCCCACCACGCCCGGCGGTGCCATCTGCACCAGCGCGCCAATGGCGATGATGCTGGAGATCGCATTGGTCACGCTCATCAGCGGCGTGTGCAGCGCGGGCGTCACGTTCCAGACGACCATGTAGCCGATAAAGCAGGCCAGCACAAACACCGTCAGATGCCCCAGGAAGGCCGCAGGCGCATGGGCGCCAATGAGCCAGAAGAGCAGCGCCAGCACTGCAAAGAGGATCGCCAGGGTGCGTGCCGGCAAGGGGCTGCCGGCGCCATGGCCGTGGCCGTGGCCGTGGCCGCGTTTTTTTGCAGCCGCCGGGCTGGCTGCTGCCGTGCCCGCAGCTCCCGCAGTAGCCGCTGCCGGTTTGGCCACGGGCGCGGCCGCCAGCGCAGGCGCGGGCCAGCTGATGCTGCCCTGGTACACCACCGTCAGGCCCCGGATCGCATCGTCCTCCATGTTGACCAGCGCATGCCCATCCTTGGCCTTGCACAGCTCCTCGGTCAAGCGCAGCAGGTTGTTGGCATACAAGGTGGAGGACTGCGCCGCCAGGCGCGAGGCCAGGTCGGTGTAGCCCACAATCGTCACGCCGTGGCGCACCACGGCCTCGCCGGGCACCGTCAGCGCACAGTTGCCGCCCTGCTCGGCGGCCATGTCCACAATCACGCTGCCGGGCTTCATCGCCTGCACCATCTCGGCAGTGATCAAGCGCGGCGCGGGCTTGCCGGGGATCAGGGCCGTGGTAATGATGATGTCGGCCCATGCCGCCTGCTGCGCATACATCTGGCGCTGCGCGGCCTGAAAGCCCTCGCTCATCACCTTGGCGTAGCCGCCGCCACCACCGCCTTCTTCGGCATAGTCCACCGGCACAAAGGTGCCGCCCAGCGACAGCACCTGGTCGGCCGCCTCGGCCCGCGTATCGTTGGCGCGCACCACCGCGCCCAGGCTGACCGCCGTGCCAATCGCCGACAGGCCGGCCACCCCTGCTCCCGCAATAAACACCTGCGCAGGCGGCACCTTGCCCGCCGCCGTGATCTGCCCGTTGAAAAAACGCCCAAAGGCATGGGCAGCCTCGACCACCGCCCGGTAGCCGCTGACGCCCGCCATCGAGGTCAGCGCATCCATCTTCTGCGCGCGGCTCAGGGTGCGCGGCAGCGCATCCATGGCCAGCACGGTCAGCCCCTTGGCTGCCAGCTGCGCCATCAGCGCGGGGTTTTGCGCGGGCCAGACAAAGCCGACCAGAATCTGGCCGGCATGCATCCATTCCACCTCTTCAGGCGTCGGGGGCCGCACTTTGAAGAGAATGTCAGCCCCTGCCCAGATCGCCGCACTGGGCAGCACCTGGGCGCCCGCCGCGCGGTAGGCCTCGTCGCCAAAACTGGCCGCCTCGCCAGCGCCAGCCGCCACACTGACACGAAAGCCCAGCTTGACCAGCTTGTCGACCACCGCAGGCACAGTGGCGACACGCTTTTCACCGGGAAATATCTCGTGCGGCACACCGATACACTGGGGCGGAGACGCCGCGGCCTGCGGCGCAGGCGCGGTGGGCGGTGAGATGCTGGACATGGATGCGCGCTCCTGGTTCAGGGATCAACGGGCTTGCAGAGCGCCGGTATGCCCGGCGATGGCTGCAGCGCTGAACCCCTTGTATCACGGGGCAGCCATTTGGGCTACGCGCATTTTTGCCTAGGGGCCCTATCGCGCCCCGGCACGTCAGTCCAATACACCCAGCCCCACCGCATTGCCATGGCGGTCGCGCAAACGGGTCATCGTGCCACCACGGTTCATGATCGGCATTTGCAAGAACTGGTGCCATGCCCAACCCACCTCGGGGGCAAGTTGCCCGCAACTGACGTCCGCATCGTATCGATCGCTCACCAAAGAACAAAACACCGAGCCATCGGCTGTGGTCACCACGTCTCCGACCACCTGGGTCAGCTCCAAGGTCTTCTTGGCACCGTGAAGAAACCACTTGCCCAGCATCGCTTCGGGGAAATTGGCCGGCTTCTCCAGCTGTAGACGGCGGATACGGACCGGGCTTTCTCCCGGCAACTGCAATTGGCCCACGGTCCACCACAACGACGCTTCGTTGGGCGGGGTATCAGAGCGGTCATTGGCGATGTCGTAGGCAAACTCCAGCTGTGCATGGCCTGCCTGGCTGCGCCATTGCGCGGATTGCTTGGCGCCGCCCACACTGCGGCCGCCAACGTACTCGTCCATCGGAATGGCGGCCACCGAAGCCATGGATTTCACCCCTTTGCTCAGATAGGCCGCACTGCCCATATGAAAGCTCGGCTGCAGATTGTCGCGGTAGTGGTAGACCTGCAAGATGGCCGTATTGCCCTGGATGTCCAGCGCCAGCCCCCTCCCCGGCTTGCCGGTCAGTTCATCTTCCACCACCCAGGTGCCATTGATCGGCATCAAAGTCGAGACGTTTTCCGTGGAAAAGCAGCTGACCTGGCAGACTCCACCTCGCCTAAAAAGCCCGCGCTGGTAGTTCTGCTCGACAGAGGTGGTCCATGTCGTGTTGCCCTCTTGGCGGCGGCCTCCTACCTCGTGCGCTCCCAGGTTATAGCCGGTAATGGTTTGCGCCTTTCCCGCCGGTGCACCTTGCAATTGCACGCTGCCTACCAGGTCATAGCCCACCAGCTCAAAAGTCAATGCCGCCACGCGATAGCTCGCCGCATCATTGGCCGGTGTGGCTGTGTTGGGGTGTGAGCAATGCCAACGCGCGCGCTGACCCTGCAGCTCGCAGTCCAGCTCTTCAAAAACAGTGAAAGCAGGACTGTAGTACCCTGCCTGGGCCTCCATCAAAGTGAGTCGGAAGCGGCCATCCGACATACGCGTCAGTTCGCTCTTCCATTGGTTGCTCACATCACCTTGGCCATCCAGCACCAGCATCGACAGCACGCGTATCCCCGTTTGCGCACGCGGGTTCGTGACGTTGGCATCATCGCTGCGCACCACAAAGCGTTCGATAGCCGTCTCCGGCTCGCCGGGGAACTGCACCGTGCCAGCAACGCCGTTGCGGAAGTTCACACGCACATTCCCGAGGGATTGGTCTTCAACGGCATCGCGCGCCTCGCTGCCAAAACTGCGGCCGCCCTTGTAGCGCATCAGTGGCGCGGTGACGCTGTTGCCGTCCATCTGGCCGGTGGCGGTGTAGAAAGTGGCATCACCATTCTTTTCATAGCCAAACACCTGCATGAAGAAGGTGTTGCCCTGCACATCAATCGCCAGGCCTCGGCCGGGCTTGCCGTCCAGCTCATCAGTCACCACCCAGGTGCCTGCTTGCGGCGTGAAATCACGTGCTGCCCAGCCAGGGGTGCACAACAGCATCGCGGCGCCCGCCAAAACTGCAGATCGAAAAAATGGAATACCCAGAGCTTTCTTCACCTTCTACCTCCTTTGATTATCGGGGCAGTATATACAGCAACTCCGCACTATTGCATTCACCAATACATCTTAGGTGGCGTTTGCAGAAACCCATGGCTCTAAATACTCAAGGCACCTGCACCGGGTACAAAGAAATTTCCAGACCTATCCCCAGCTCCCCGGCGCACTGCACCAGTACCGCAGGAAAAGCCAGGTACTGAAACCCCTCTTCTCTGGCCTCGCGCGCAAAATCCAGCGTCGCCGTCGACTCCGGCGTCTGCATCATCAACCTGATATCGGCGGCATGGTTGCTGAGAAAGGCCAGTGCATCCCGCAACTGGCCAGAAACATCATCGAAGTCGCAGTCGCTCACCAAGAAATGGGCCGTGCCGTTTTCCAGCCGATAGGGTTGGATCGTGGTATTGGCCAAACAGACTTCCACGTTCAAACCTGAAACTCGCAATACTGCGCTCATCGTCAATATCTCCCCCGCTATTTTGGTGCTTTATTGCGCTATAGCATTGCCCATTTTTTCCAGGCATCTGTCGAACCCAAAAGTCTAGCGAATATGGCGTAGCACCCACCATTTTCGTCTTTTCACTGGTTGGGTTCTAAATCCAGAGATCATTCGCCACCGTGCGCGCCCCCGCCTCCCCATCCCCCGTATTCGCCACCCCACGCGGCTCGATCAGCAGCAGCTGAACCTCTTCCTGTGCAAAGGGTTTGTGCTCTATACCCTGGGGGATAACAGCCATTTGGCCGGCCTGCAGGTGGATGGCGCGGATGTCACCGCTGGCGTCGCGCAGGTCGATGCGCAGCTGGCCATCGAGGACGATAAAGGTCTCATCGGTGTCGCGGTGCTGGTGCCAGAGAAATTCGCCAGCGATCTTGACGACCTTGAACTGGTAGTCGTTCATCTCTGCCACCACGCGCGGCTGCCAGTGGCCCTGCAGCAATGCGATCTTGCCTTGCAGATCGATGGACTGGCCTTGGCCACGGTGGCTTGGAGTGGGAGCTGTTTCGGTAGGTGCTGACATGGTGGTGCTGTAAGTGTTGAAAACAGCAGCCAGCTTAAGAATGCACCGCCCAAAAGTATTGAACGTTTGTGGGGAAGCGTTCAGCGGCGTGATGCCTGGCGCATGACCTGCAGCCAGCGCCCCGGCGTGATGCCAAAGGTCTTGAGAAAATGCCGCGTCATATGGCTTTGATCGGCAAAACCGGCATCCTGGGCGGCCTCGGCCAGCGACAGGCCCGCCAGTAGCACGCGCCGCACGGCATCGAGCCGGCGCATGGTGAGGTAGCGGTAGGGGCTGGTGCCGTAGAACATGCGGAAATCATGCGACAGGCTCCAGCGGTCGCGGCCGGTGGCCGCTTCCAACTCGTCCAGCGCCACGACCCGGGTGGCATGGGCCTGCAGATAGTCACGCGCGCGGAGGGCGGCTTGGTAGTAGCCCTTGCCTATGGCGCGCCGCGTGCCGGGCCCACCGGTGGCAGCGGCCAAGGCGTGGGCCAGCTGCACCAGCGCATCGCTTTGCTCCAGCGGCTCGGCAATATCCCCCACGCCTTGCAGCAGGACCTCAGCAGCGGCCGATATCGCCGGGTCGTTGGTGATGCCGCCCTCCAGAAATGGCAGCGCGCTGCCGCCCAGAATGTCCTGGATCAGCGCAGGCTCCACATAGACCATGCGGTAGCGAAAGCCCTCGTCCGTGCCGGCCTGCCCGTCATGCGCCTCGTCGGGATGGAGCACCAGGGTGCTGCCGGCCAGGCTGTCGCGCCGGCCGCGCCGGTAGTGAAAGCTCTGCACGCCCGCCAGGGTGCGCCCTATCGCATAGGTGTCGTGGCGGTGCATTGCGTAGGCCCGGCCCTGGAACCAGGCCTCGATGCGCTCCATGCTGTCGGAAGGCGGGCTGCGCAGCACCCAATCCGAACGTGGCAAGGCAGGGGGGCGGGGCATCAAGAGTCCAGACAGGTGGTGAAAGCAGGGGGCGAAGTGCTGATTCTACAAACCATCCCCCAATCGGCGCCCGCCACTTGCGGCTCCGAACCCCGCCCAGCCCCAAGCCCACCACAGCTTGCCGCACAATAGCCAGATTGCGCCCCGCATCCGCCAGCCCTGCGCGTTGCCGCAGGCACCGATTTGAACCATGCTCCACTACCACACGATTCCCGTCACCGCGTTTCAGCAAAACTGCTCCCTGGTCTGGTGCGACCAGCAGATGGAGGCCGCCGTCATCGATCCCGGTGGCGATCTGGATCGGATCGAGGCAGAGATCGCGCGCCTGGGTCTGCAGCTCCAGGCCATCTGGCTCACCCATGCGCATATCGACCATGCCGGTGGCGCCGGCGAGCTGGCCGCGCAGCGCGGCCTGCCGATCATTGGCCCGCACCCGGGCGACCAGTTCTGGATCGATGGCCTGCCCCAGCAAAGCCAGATGTTCGGCTTTCCACCCGCGCAAAGCTTTACACCTACGCGCTGGCTGCAGGATGGCGATACGGTCAGCATCGGGCAGGAGACCCTGCAGGTGCGCCATTGCCCCGGCCACACCCCCGGCCATGTGGTCTTCCATGCGCCGCAGATCACGCGCTGCTTTGTTGGCGATGTGCTGTTTGCCGGCAGCATTGGCCGCACCGATTTCCCCCAGGGCAACCACCAGCAGCTGATCGACTCCATCACCCAGCGGCTGTGGCCCATGGGCGATGCAACGGTGTTCATCCCCGGCCATGGCCCCGAGAGCAGCTTTGGCCGCGAGCGCCAAAGCAATCCTTATGTGGGTGGGACCTGATCCGGGGTTCAGGTTTTAACGCCAAAGGCCAGCGGCATGCCGCTGGCCTATTTTGCATGGGCGCCGATCAGAACTTGGCGGTCAGCGAGGCGTAGAACGAGCGACCGGGCTCGTTGTAGGTGGCGGCCCCTGCGCCGTAGATGGTGCGCGGGTTGTTCACGCCCACGGCATTGCCCATGCGGTAGAGCCGCTTGTCAAACAGGTTCTTGATGCCGGCGGTCAGGGTGACATCCTTGCTGAAGCTGTAGCGCGCGCCCACGCCCACCAGCGCATAGGGGGCCAGGCGGCGGGTTTCCTCGCCGGTCAGCGGCAGGCCCTGGTAGTCGAGCTTGTTGGGCTTTTGGCCGCCGTACCAGGTGACCGAGCCGAGCAGTTGCAAGGCGTTGGTGGTCTGCCACTCCATGCGTGAATTGAGCGTGTACTTGGGGATGATGGACAGCTGCTCGCCGGTGGTCTTGTTCTTGCTCTGCACCATGTACGTGAGGTTGTTGCTCAGGCGCACTGCGGGGCTGAGCTTGACGTTGAACGTACCCTCCACACCAGAGACCACTGCCTTGGGGATATTGGTCCAGGTGAACACATCGGCATTGGCATAGGCGCCGGTGCCGCCGGTCGCGGTGCCCACCGGGGTCATGCCCGCATCGATCTTGTTGCGGTAGTCGTTGTGGAACAGGGTCACGCCCGCCAGCAGGCCCTCGTCGGCATACTCGATGCCCAGCTCCTTGTTGATGCTGGTCTCGGGCTTGAGGTCGGCCTTGCCCATCAGGTAGCAGGCGCCGCCCGCGCCCCAGCAACCAATGCCACGGCTGTAGAGCAGGTAGTTGGGGTTCGTCTGGTACAGATTGGGCGCCTTGTAGGCCCGCGCCACACCGGCCTTCAACGTGACCTTGTCCGTCAGGTAGTGCGACAGGTTCAGCGACGGGCTCCAGTTGGTGCCCACCTCGCTGTGCTGGTCCAGGCGCAGGCCGGGGGTCAGCAGGGTTCTGGCATTGAGCTCGATGTTGTCTTCGACAAAGAGCGAGGCAATGCGCGACGATGCTTTGCCGCTGCGGCCGGTGTTGTCCACCCCCGGCACGCTGCCGGCCTCGGTCGTGGTTTGCGAGACGGAGTTGCTGTCGTTGAGCTTTTGCTCCACCCACTCGGCGCCCAGGGTCATCACATGGGGCAGGCTGCCCCATTGGCCTCGGGCGCTGATCTCGCCATGGGCGGTCAGGATGTCGAGCTTGGAGGTGCCATAGGCATCGCTGGAGAACAGGCCTTCGGTACCGCCGGCCAGGCCTTCGTTCATGCGCGTGTTGCGCGTGGTTTCGTACTGCAGGTAGGCGGTGGAGCTGCCAAAGTCGTACTCGCCCTTGTGCGTGACGGCATAGGTCGAGCGGTACATGCGGTTGGTCTCGGTGCCCAGCGCATCGAGCACGCGCTGCGAGGTGGCCACCAGCTTGCCATTCGCATCGACCGTGTAGTTGTTGGTGTTTTGCGTATCGCCCGCGTAGATATTGCCCTGGCGCGCAAAGCTGGCATCGAAGTCGATGCGGTGGCCCGCTGCGGGCTTGAGGCTCAGGCGCCCCGAGAGGTTGCGGTCGCGCACGCCTTCGCGGCCGGCCGGAAAGGTGCCGGCATAAATGCCGGTGCGGGTCGAGGCATGGCCCTGGTTGATGTCCCAGGCGTCCGCATCGGTCTTGTCGACATTGCCGCTCAGGCGAAAGCCCAGCTGCTCGGAGATCGGCCCGGCGAGCGAAAAGCTGGTGCGGCTGCTGCTGCCGTCGCGCGAATCCTCTGGCTGGTTGTAGTACACGGTGGCGCTGCCGCTCAGCTTGTCGGGGATGCCCTTGGTGATGATGTTGACCACGCCGCCAGCCGCCCCATTGCCGTAGCGGGCAGCGGCGGGGCCGCGCAGCACCTCGATCTGCTCGACGGCCTCTTGCGGCACCCAGTTCATGTCGCCCCGCGTGTCGCGCTCGCCGCGCCAGCCGTAGCGCACCGATCCGCGGCTGTTGACGGGCTTGCCATCGACCAGGATCAAGGTGTTTTCCGGCCCCATGCCGCGCAGGTCGATCTGGCGGTTGTTGCCGCGCTGGCCGCTGCTGGAGTTGCTGGTCAGGTTCACACCGGGCTGCTGGCGCAGCACATCGGCGAGGTCATTGCTCGGCTGGCTGTCCAGGTCCTCGCGCGTGACGGTCGAGACGCCCGGCGCCTGCTTCCAGGCGCTTTCTGCCGTGCCCAGCACCTGCACCGTCGCCAAGGTCGGATCCTGCTCCGACGGCGCTTGCGCTGCAGCCTGTGTTTGCGCCTGGGCCCCTGCCTGCATGCCCAGCACCGCCACCGCCGCTGCCACGGCGCGCAAACGCCACCCCTGTTCCCCTGCCTGGATCGCCATACCACCCCTTTTTTGAAAGACAAATGATTTTCATTACCGAATATCGAATTCTTCCATTGCAGGGGTGACTCGTGGTTTGCGCGGCCAACAAAGATGTTTGCGCCAGCGGCAGCACAGGCATGCAGCAAGGCTAAAAGCCGGAAGGCGAGTGATTAAACCCGTACCCGCGCCAGCTTGGGCGCCAGGCCAAAGCGCCGGCGGTAGGCGGTGGCAAAGTTGGCGGCGCTGGTGTAGCCGGCCAGCAGCGCGGCCTGGCCCACGGTGATGCCATCGCGCTCCAGCGCCTGGCGGGCGCGCTGCAGCCGGCATTCGCGCAAAAACTCAAACACCGTGGTGCCGTAGACGCTGCGGAACTGGCGCTGCAAGGTGCTGGCATTGACGCCTGCCTGGCGCGCAATCGCATCCATCGACAGTGCATCGGCCTGGCCCGAGGCGAGAAACGCATGCAACTCGCGCAGCCGCTGGTGTTCGCGCGGCAGCAATCTCGCCGCACTGCCGCCCGCCGCTGCGGCCTCGCAATCGCCCACGGTGGCCAGCGCCTCGCCCAAGAGCTCCAGCGCATGGCTCTCCAGGTACATGTGCTGCAGCAGGGGAGTCAAGCCGGGCGGGTGCACGATCTGCTCGGCAATCACCGCAGCGCGCGGCGACAGCTGCCACTGGCGCGTGGCCAGGTGCTCGTGCATGAAGCGCTGCAGATCGGGCCAGCCGGCCCCATCGCCACCACCAGCCTGGGCCAGCCAGGCAGGGGTGAGCCCCAGGCTGACGCGGCGCGAGTACACGCCCGAGCGCGCCCGCCGCTCAAAGCGCTCGCGCTCGGCCACCGACACCAGCGCGGCGCTGGCGCCTGCGCCTTGGTGGCTCAGCGCCACCCGGGTCAGGCCGTAAGAGACATCGATACGCCCTTCGAGCAACACCACCAGGCGCAGCCCGGCATCGATATCGGCCTGCGCGGTCTGGTCGCGCGGGTCGCAGCCGTCTTCGCTGTGCAGGTTCAGGCCAGGGCGCAGCTCGCGCAGCCGCGAGACATGCGCGCGCAGCTCCGCCTCGGCGTTGATCGCGGAATCAGCGGCGCGCACAGGCCAGGCCGGTAGAGCGTGTTGAAGGAGCCCAGCATGCGCAAACATCTTTCTTGCTGCAGCAAACATGGGCCAAGCGGGTTTGTGCCATGCTTGCCATGATAATTTCTTAATGCAAATCATTCTCAAGCCCATGGTTGATTTGCCGCAAGCCCAGCCCCTATGCAACTCGCCCTGCCCCCTCTTCCCACCCTGCCCTTGGCCCAACTGGCCGATATAACCCGGCGCCGTTTGCTGGGCCTGGGCGCTGCGCTCGCGCTGCCCGGCTGCGCCTGGCACAGCAGCCTGAAGGACGCGCCACCGGTCACCCTGCCCGGCACGCGGCAGCTGGACCTGCGCGCCCCCGGCATGCCGGGCCCGGGCGCGCCCGAGCGCGTGCACCGCATCATGGTGGCCGTGCCGCCCGCGCCACCACCGCCCCAGGGCTACCCGGTGCTCTATCTGCTTGACGGCAACCTGCTGTTCACGCCCACCGCGCAGCTGATGCGCAACCGTTTTGCGCGCGGGCCCTCGGTGCCCACGCAAGGCGCCGTGGTCGTTGGCCTGGGCTATGCCGACAGCCAGGTGCTGGACCTTGCTGCGCGCAGCTATGACTACACGCCGCCAGCCCCCGGCCCGGCTACCGATGCGCGCGGACGCGCCGAAGGCGGTGCCGACCATTTCCTCGACTTCATCGACCAGCAGGTGCGCCCGCTGGTGGAGGGGAGCTTGCCGATCGACACGGCGCGCCAGACCTTTTTTGGCCACTCGTACGGCGGCCTCTGTGTGCTGCACGCGCTGCTGACGCGGCCGGGCAGATTTGGCCGCTATGTCGCCGCCAGCCCCTCGATCTGGTGGCGCGATGGCTTGGTGCTGCAGGCCTTGCCCGGATTCTTGGCGCATGCCGCCAGCCAGGCGAAGGATGCGCCGGCGCTGCGGCTGCTGGTCACGCAAGGCGAGCGCGAAGCGAGGCCTGTGGCGCCATCCACGCAGGCATCTCGGCCCGCGCCATCCCCCCCCGCCAGCGACCCGGCCCGCGACGCCATACGGCGCCAGCGCCAGAACGCCCCGGGCATCCCCGCGCTGATGGAGGGCCTGCGCGGCGCGCCGGACCTGGAGTTGCGCTATGCCAGCTTTCCTGGCGCCGACCACGGCAGCGCCATGCTGCCAGCGGCCCAGCAGGCGCTGGCAATGGCGATCGAGGACTGAGCGCCATGCCTGTGTCCACATTACCCATCCTCTCCAGCCAAGGCCAGGTCGCCACCCCGGAGGCCAGCCGCTATCTGCAGCGCCTGTGTTACCACTTCAGCCGCAAGATCAGCGTGCAGTACGACAGCCACCAGGGTGAGGCCCAGTTCCCCTGGGGCCACTGCAGCCTGCGGGCCGAGGGCGACATGCTGTCCTTTGTCTGCAGCGCTGACAATGCCGAGGCACTGGCCAGGGTGCGCCATGCGATCGACGCGCATGTGGCGCTGTTCTCGCGCAAGAACCCGATGGTGGTGGCCTGGGTGTAAGGTCGTCTTAGGCTTGACGTTTAGCGCTTGGCCTGCTCGTAGAGGCCTTGCACCTTGGGCACATTGGCCTGCAGGCTGGCAATGCGGTTGGGCCCGGTCGGGTGGGTCGACAAAAAGCCGATGCCGCCCTTGCCGGTGGCAGCGCCCATCTTCTCCCACAAGCTGACGGCGGCCTGCGGTGCATAGCCGGCACGCGCAGCGATCTCCAGCCCCACCAGATCGGCGTCGGACTCATCGGAGCGGCTGAACTTGAGCGTAAGCAGCTGGCCGCCCAGGTTGGCCGCAGCGGTGCCCATATCGCCCAGACCCAAAATCGCCGCACCCAGGCGGATGCCCAAGCCAGTGGCCTGGGTCTTGGCCAGCTGCTCGCGCGAGTGCTCGCGCAGCGCATGCGCCATCTCATGTCCCATCACCATCGCAATCTCGTCGTCGCTGAGCTGGAGCTGGTCAATGAGCCCGGTGTAGAACACGATCTTGCCGCCAGGCATGCAAAAGGCGTTGATCTGCTTGTTGCCGATCAGGTTCACCTGCCACTTCCAGTCCTTGGCGCGCGGGTTCCAGGGCAGGGCCTGTGCAATCAGGCGCTGGGCAATCGTCTGCAGGCGCTGCAGCTGGGCATTGCCCGGCCCCGCCAATGCGCCCTGCTGCTTGGCCTGCGCCAGCAGCTCCCCGTACTGCTGCTGTGCCGCCTGCTCCAGCGCTTCGGCCGGCACCAGGTTGCGCAGCGCCGACGACTTGCCCACCTCCACCTGCGCCCAGGCCGTGCCCGTCCCGCCAGCACTGGCCACCACAGCTCCGGCCACCAGGGCCTGCAGCCAGGCACGGCGCCCTTGGCAGGCGCAGCTGAACAGTGGTGAGGGATGGGGTAGATCAGGCATTCCAGTTCCAATCATGAAAGAGCGATGATTGCACAGCATTTTTAGCCCCATATACGATTTCGCTTGGTACATCGATGAACATATTTAACAAATAAATTGCAAACAATGGTGGGCTCTGGTACAAATCGACACCTTATTACATTTTGCTTCCAAGCAAAGCGGGCCGCCCATGCCTTACCTGCGTCTTCTTGCCGCCGCGTGCCTCGCGGTCGGCTTCGCCTCCGCCGCACAGGCGCAGATGGAAATCCCCGCCGGCTCTGAAGGGAGCCTGGGCGGAGGCAGCCAGGATCTGGGCTGTGAATCTGTCACGATTGCAGGCACTTACGCCCTGGATGGGGGCAGCTTGCAAAATGCCGGTGCCTTCCTCATTGAAGCGGGTGGCGTGCTCGATGCCCAGGGCAGCATCCAACTGGGTTCTGATTTCCGCAACCAGGGCAGCTTGAACGCCGCAGCCAGCGCCATGGTGTTTGACGGCTCCTGCGCCGCCCCCGGGGCCAGCATCACGGTCACCGGCGTCACCACCGTGGCCAACCTCACCCTCAGCTCCAGCAGTGGCCAGAGCTTTGTGCTGCCCAACGGCGCCAATATCGTGGTCACCGGCAGCCTGGTGCTGCAGGGCCAGCCAGGCCAGCCGCTGCAGATCACCACCGCTGCCGGCCAACCGGCGACCTTCACGCTGGGCCCCGGCGCACAAGTCACCCAGCAAAACGTGAATCTGGTCAATGTCTATGTCGGCCCACCGCCCAGCACCGCGCCCGTCGCCGTGCCAGTCTCCGGCCTGGGCTGGACGGCCAGCCTCGCGCTGCTGCTTTCGCTTCTGTCTTGGGGCGCCTTGCGCTCCGCCCGCATTCGCTCTTTTCTGAGAACCCAGCCATGAACCTCGTCACCTCCTTCTTCCACAGCCGTTGGCTGGCCGGCGGCATCATGGCCCTGGTTGCCAGCGCCGCTTGGTCCGCCGATACCAGCTTCAAGCCGGCGGCGGGCTCGGGCTTTGTCATCAAGGGCCAGGCCAACCAGGATCTGTTCCGGGTGCAGGGAACTGGCGAGACCTATGCCCCGCCGCTGCCTTCCGCGCCGGCCACCGGTACCGAGCAGCTGTGTATGGACCCCGCCACGGGCCGCCTGCTGCGCTGCGCCGACGGCATTGGCACCGGGGCGACGGGCCCTGCTGGCCCCACGGGCCCTCAAGGTGCCGCTGGCCCGGTGGGTGCCACCGGCCCCGCTGGCCCTGCCGGCCCTGCCGGTGAAATTGGCCCTGCAGGCGCAGTGGGTCCCGCAGGCGCCACAGGCCCTGCAGGCCCCACTGGCACGACCGGTGTAGCAGGCCCCGTTGGCCCGGTCGGCCCCACGGGTAACGCAGGCCCCGCCGGCCCAGTCGGTCCCGTGGGTGCGACTGGCGCCACGGGCTCCACAGGCCCTGCAGGCGCGGTTGGCCCACAAGGCCCCACTGGACCACAAGGCATTCCAGGCCCCGTTGGCCTCACCGGTGCGACCGGTCCCCAGGGCCCCATCGGCCCTACCGGTGCAACAGGTGCGCCAGGCTCCATTGCTGCGGTCAATCTGCGCTCCGACACCAAATCAGGTGAACTCTGCCAGGCTTCGGCCTGCTGCGCCGCAAACGAACAAGTGGTGGGTGGCGGCTACGAAGCGGCCAATGCCAAGGGTGGCAATGCGAACTTTGATGTGCGCGTCTCGGCCAGTGCACCAGGCACGCCTGCCAGCTGTGGCGGCACGCAAGGCTGGACGGTACGCGTGCTCAACTCTTTCGTGGGTGATGGCTCCTTGAGCTGCACAGCCTACGCGCTCTGCGCTCCGGTCGCTCCCGCCGTCCCATGACCCTAGCAGCCGCTCCCTGCCCACCAGCCCAGCCCCGTCAGGGTCTGCGCCTGCAGGGCATCACCACCATGCGCCTGCCCTGGCGCCTGGAGGTAGCGGCCGCCTTGCAGCAAGCCCAGCAGTTGCCTGAATCGCTGTGGCGCATGCATTTCAACCAGGGCCGGCATGACGGCGGCTGGCAGGCGCTGGCCTTGCGGGCGTCTGCCCAGGCACCATCGGACATCATGCCGATGGATGCAGACGTGGACGCCTATACCGACTGCGAAGCGCTGCAGGCCTGCCCGGCCATTGCCGAGCTGTTGCGCAGCCTGGACCTGCAGTGCAAATCGGTGCGCCTGATGCGCCTGCAGCCCGACAGCGAGATCATGGAACACACCGACGCGGGCCTGTGTGCCGCCGAGGGCGATGCCCGGCTGCACATCCCCTTGCAAACCGAAGAGAAGGTGTTTTTCCACCTGGGTGGCCAGCGCGTGCCGATGCGCGTGGGCGAATGCTGGTACACCGATGTCTCCCTGCCCCACCGCGTGCGCAACCGCAGCGGCAAGGCGCGCATCCACCTGGTGGCCGATGTGCTGGTCGACGAGCGCCTGGCACAGGCCTTTGCAGCCGGTGACCAGGGCGAGCCTGCCACCGATGACGGCGACCCCTGGCTGGCCTTTGCGCAGTTTCGCCAGGCCGTGTTTGTGCAAGAATCTCTGGCCGATGCGCTGGCCGGCTGCCCGGATCTGGCCAGTCTGAGCGCCCGCAGCATCGCGCTGGGCCAGGCCCAGGGGCTGGTGTTTGATGCCTCCGATGTGGAATCGGCGATGAAGGCCGGGCGCCGCGCCTGGAATGCCCAATGGATGCTCTGACACTCCGGGGCTGGCGGCCCGTTCGGCTGTACTGGGATGGGGCCCAGGTCATGGTGGACTGGGCGCGCCTGGGCGATGCGCCGCTGCGCGCACCGTTCTACCAAGAGAGCCTCAAGCCGCTGCTGGGCACCCCGTTCAACCAGGCGTTTCGCCGCCAGACACCGCTGGAGGTGCTGCTGGCTTGGCACGCGCAGTCGCCGGGCATGGCACCCTGCTTGCTGGTCTTCCATGTCTCGCGCTGCGGCTCCACCCTGTTCCCCCAGGCCCTGGCCGAAAGTGCCCACCACCTGGCGATGTCCGAGCCGCCTCCCGTCGATTTCCTGCTGCGCGAAGCGCTGGTCAACGGCTGGCTCAGCCCCGCGCAAGCCATCGCTGCCTTGCGCGCCTGGATGAGCGCCTGGGCCCAGCGCAGCGACGCGGCCAGCCCGGCACTGCAATCGGCCAGCCTCAAGATCGACGCCTGGAACACCGGCCAGGCCCCGCTGCTGATGCAGGCCTGGCCCGAGGCCTTGCCGGTGTTCCTGACGCGCGAGCCGCTGGCGGTGCTGGTGTCGCAAATGCAGGAACGCGCCTTTTACCTGGTGCCCGGTGCCTTTGGCCCCACATTCGGCCTGCCGGGCCTGAGCCTGCTGGAGCAGGCCACGATGCCGCCCGAGCAGTACTGCGCCCGCATGCTGGGCCGCATTTATGCGGACATGGCACGCGTCGCCGATCCGGCGCAAGCGCTGGTGCTGGACCATGCTCAGCTGCCCGAGGCCATTGAGCAACTGGTTCTGCCACGGCTGTCCTGGCAACCTGATGCAAAAGCCATGCAAGCGCTGCGCGAGCGTTTGTCGCGCCACGGCAAACGGCCGCATGAGCCCTTTGTCCAGGACACAGACAACAAACATGCCAAGGCCAACGCTGCATTGCGCGCGCTGGCCGAGCAATGGATGGCCACCCATTACCAGCAATTGCGGGCCCGGTGCGAAGCCCATGACCGCGCAGAGACTCTCTCCGAGGCCGCTATATGACCATGATTCCAAGACGCCATTTCCTCGCCTCCACCAGCGTGGCCGTCAGCACGACCGGTGGCTGGAGCGCAGCGCAGGCGCTGGCGCCCAGTGCCCCGGCCCGGCAAACCTCCAAGGCCTGGCAACTGCTGGCCGTCGCTCCCCAGTCGCACAAGGTGGCCGATCTGGGATCGGACTACCGCCGAGGCCTGGAGCTGGGCCTGGCCCAGCGGCCTGACGTTGCTGTACAGCTGCACTGGGTGGAAGCCCCACCCACCCCCAACCGCGCCGCCCGCAGCATCACGGCGGCGATCGATCAGCGGCCCCAGCTGCATGGTGTTGTCGGTTGGATGCCGCCCGCCGTCGAAGCCCAGGTCGCTGCCCATGCCCAGCCCCTGGGCCTGCCCCTGTGGGCCAGCGATACCGGCGCCGATCTGCCTGCCTCCGCTGAGCCCGGCCAGCCCCAGGCTGTCGTGCGCCATAGCCTGGATCTGTGCGGCAGCGCCGCGCAGCTGGCGCAGGCCGTCTACCAACAGCTAGGCCCTCGGGCCGTGCTGGCTGTTGGGCAGATGGAAGGGGGCTATGACTTTGTCTATACGTTTGAGCATGCCTACCGGGCGCTGGGGGGGCGGGTGGTTGCTCGCCATGTGGGCGAGTTTGGGCCGCAGAGCGCGGAATTTGACGGCTTGCGCACTGCCGTTTTCAGCCACCGGCCTGATGCCGTTGTGGCCTTGTACTCTGGTCCGCAGTTGGCCCGCTTTGGCCGCTGGTGGCAGGCTCACGCCCAGTCGCAAGGCGCTTGGGGACTGGCTGGCTTGCCTTGGCTGGCGGATGTGCATACCGGCGGCAATGCCGTTACCGCCGGTGCATGGCCCAGCGCTGCACAGGCTCAGCCGGTTTGGAAGCAACGTTTTGAGCGGGTTGGATTGCCTTGGACCGCTGCTGCCCTGATGGGTGCCGAGGCGGGTTACAGCATTGCGGCTGCCCTCGACCAAAGTACGCAAGGCCCTTCTGCTTCTGCGTTGCACGAGGCTTGGATGATGTCGGTGCTGCAGGGCCCGCGCGCGGTTAGTTCGCGCATAACGACCTCAACCAACCACGTATTCAACCGCCCAGCCACCCCGCTTATCAGTGGATGGCTCAATGGCTATCTGCAAACCTAACAACATCAAAGGAACCGACCATGGAACCGTTTATTGGCATGATCACTATGTTCGCCGGTAATTTTGCCCCGCGGGGCTGGGCTTACTGTGCAGGGCAGACACTCGCTATTAGCCAAAATCCAGCCTTGTTCTCCATTTTAGGAACCACCTATGGTGGCAATGGGCAGACCACTTTTCAGCTTCCAAATTTGATGGGTCGGGTGCCGGTAGGCGCCGGTCAAGGACCAGGGCTTCCGTTCGTCACCCTGGGGGAGCAAAGTGGAACCCCAACCATCACGTTGAACCTGCAGCAACTCCCCCAACACAACCACCCCACAATAGCTAGCACTTCAGCAGGTACGCTACAGGCTCCGGCTACGGGCGCATTCCTGGCGCAATCAAACCAGCGAGACGCGCAGTACGTTGAGGCCAGTGGGGTAGGTACAACGGTCCCATTGGGTGGAAGCAGCATCGCTGGTGGGTCACAGCCGATTTCCATCATGCAACCCTATCTGGGCATAAATTTCATCATTGCACTTGAAGGCATCTTCCCATCGCGCAACTGAGAGGGTGTTCTTTCAGCAGCCCGCTCAGCCGGGCCGCTTCTGTTCCAAGCCCAGCGCATCCAGATAAGCCAGCACGGCGCCCAGAGCAACTTCAGGCGCCAAATCTTCGCCCTGAAGATGCAGCTCCGGCTGCAGCGGCCGCTCATACGGGCTGCCGATACCGGTAAAGTCGCGCAGTTCGCCGCGCCGAGCGCGCGCATACAAGCCCTTGGGATCGCGCGCCTCACACACAGCCAAGGGCGTATCGACAAAGACCTCGACAAAAGCTCCTGGCGCAAACAAGGCCCGCGCCTGTGCCCGGTCTGCTGCAAACGGCGAAATCGCAGAGACGATAACGACCAGACCCGCATCGACCATCAGCCGCGCCACATGGGCCATGCGGCGGATGTTTTCTGCCCGCGCCTCGGCGCTGAATCCCAGATCGGCATTGAGCCCCTTGCGCAGGTTGTCACCATCGAGCGCATAGGTATGGCAGCCGCGCTGGTGCAAGGCCCGCTCCAGCGCATGGGCCAGGCTGGTCTTGCCTGAGGCCGATAAGCCGGTAAGCCAAATGCAGCAGGGCGCATGGCCCATCAGCGCGGCGCGCTGCGCCGGCAGCACCGCCTGGCCTGGCGGAAAGATAAAAGCAGCGGGATCGGGTCGGCCGGTCATTCGGCAGGCTCCGTCTTGGCAGGCTCACGGCACATGGTCCAGTACAGCCCATCGCTTGGCAGCTGCACAAAGCCCAGCCGCCCATATAGATGGCGCGCCCGGTTCTGGGGCTCCACACTCAGCGCCATGGGCCGCTGCTGCGCGTCGGCGTGGTTGCACAGCCACCGCAGCAGCACGCTGCCCAGGCCTTGGCTGCGCTGTGCAGCCAGCAGCGAGATATCGACAACCCGCAGTGCATCAGCGCTGTCATCGACGATCAGGCGCCCAACCGGTTGGCCATCCCGCTCAACCAGGTAATGCAGCGCCTGGGGGTAGTAGCTGCGGTAATGCTGACGCTGAAAATCAAACTGCGAATGGCAGAAGGCATCGATGGCCTCGGGTGGCCAGCCGGTGAGCGCCAGCTCATCGCTGCGCACATCGCGGTAAAGAGCACGTGAAAAATCCGCATCTGACGCCAAAGACTGGCGCAGCTGCAAGCTGCCCAGTTGCAGGGCCGCAGGCAGCTCAGAGGGCATGGCTGAATTGGGCTTCGTAGTACACGCCTTGCGCATCGGCGCCGGTGGCGGACACCATGATCGCAAAATCACCCCATTCCGCATGGCGTGCGCGGTAAGTCTGGCTGGGCAGAACCGGGGCCGTCGGGCCCTGAAAATTGAGCCGGTATGCGGCCATGCCGGGGGCGGCTCGGCTTTGCGCCTCAAAAGCGGTCACCAACAGCGGAATCTGCTGCGTCTGCCCGGCAGTGTCCCCCGCCAGAAAGACCAGCGACTGGCCCTGGAGCTGGCTGGCCATCTCCTGCGTCAACACCCGCGTCCATACGGCGTCATCCAGTTGGTAAGTGGTGTCTGGCAAGGTCATACAGGGGCAGCAAACGCAGTCCGTGGTGGCAAGAGCGCCATTCTATCGCCGGGCCTGCAGAACACGCCGTCCATGTGCGACCCGGCAGTCAACTGAGCATCTCGGCTTTCACGACCACCCATAGCCCCAGCAGCACGGCGGCCAGCCCCACCCAGGCCACCCAGGGCTGGTGTTCGCCGACGATCCACACGGCCAGCACAAAGGCCGCCACCGGCTCGATGAGGCTGAGCGCCACGCCGGTGGGCCCCGAGATATGGCGCAGACCCATCGAGAACAATAAATGTGCAATGCCCGAGACAACGGCGCCCAGGTAGACAACAACCAGCACGGCAGACAGGCTCCACTGCGGCATGCCCGCATACAGTGCGGCCACCGGCAGTGCGAGCAGTGCCGCGCCGCTGAACACATAGAAGTTCACCACCTTGGGGGACATATGGCTGACCAGGCGCTTGTTGACCAGCGCATAGCCGGCATAGGACAGACCCGCCAGCAGGCACAGCGCCAAGCCGGGCCAGGAGACCTGGCTGCTGCCGCCCTCGCCCATCACCATGGCCACACCGCCGGCCACGCTGACCAAGGTGCCCAGCCACCACAGCGGCGACAGTGGCGCGCGCAGCACCACGGCCTGCAGCAGGCCCGCCCAGATGGGGCTGCTGCCAATGGCAACGGCTGTGCCCACGCCCACACCGGCCATCTGCAGGCCGGCGTAGAAAAACACGCTGTAGCCGCCAATGCCCAGCGAGGCCCAGAAGAACGACGACAGCCGCAGCCCCGCCTGGCGGGGCCGCAGCACCAGGCTGCCGGTGCTGCCACGCCGCGCCCACAGCAGGCTCAGGCCCAAAAATGCCGCCGCCACCGCCAGCTGCGCAGCCCCCACCCAGAACGGCGACAGCCCCGCAGCCCCCAGGTACTGGGCGGTGCCGCTGGTGCCCCAGAGCACGCCGGCAATGGCGACCAGCGCAATACCTTGCGCAGAGGCGCTGAAAAATGAAGAAGGGGCGGGGGATGCCATGCCGCTGGAAGTCTGTGTCATGCCGCTATGGTGCCGCGACGGGGCCGGGGCAAATGTCGAGAAACGCTTGTGGCTGGGCTGCCAAACGCACCCAGCGCATCATGCGCCGCCGCGTTTGCGCAGGCTGCGGCTGCCCACGCCGCGATCGCGCCGCAGCGCATAGGCCAGCGCGCTGGCCGTGCTGTAGCCGCAGCGCAGCGCCGTGGTCTCCAGCGGCTGGCCGGCGGCCAGGGCCTGGCTGGCCTCGGTCAGGCGCAGGTCGCGCAGCCATTGCTGGGGGGTGCTGCCGGTCAGCTCCTGCCAGCGCACATGAAAGCGCTGGGCGCTCAGGTGTGCCAGCGCCGCCAGTTGGGGGGTGCGCCAGTCGCCGGCCAGATCGGCCCGTACCGCAGCGGTGATGGCCTGCACATCCAGCACGCGGCGCAGCAGCAGCGCGGGCGACTGCTGCACCCAGGCCACATGGGCCTGGGCGACCGTCAAGGCCGAGGCATGGGTGGCCAGCCAGTCGCGCGGCGGGGCGGCAAAGCGGCGCATCTGCGCCCAGTCTGCGCCGTCGGGCACATCCACCACGGCCAGCGCGCTGCCTTTTTGTGCCAGGTAGGCGTGGGTGGCACCCGCCGGTATCACCACGCCGCTGGCGGTATCGACATAGGCGGCCTTGCCATCGACCTCCAGCTCCATGCGGCCGGCCAGTGCATACAAGAGCTGCACATGGTCATGGCTGTGCGCCTGCTGCTCGCCTTCGTAGTGGCGAACAGAGTAGTCAGGAGCCAGCAAGCGGTGGTGGTGGTGGTCGGCCATGGCAGCAGCGGTGCATCAGTGCATAGCGCACAGTGTAGCCAAGCGTGGGCCCTGACCCCTTGTTGCGCCGCTTGCCCCGTTCAGCAGCGCGGATCAGCGTATATTGGCGCATTGTCCGGGCCTGGCCTGGCCCACCCCTTTTTACTGTACGCCTCGTCCGCATGGCCGACACCTCTTCGCCCGCTACCGCCTCCTCCCCCGCCGCCCGCCGCTCCTGGGCGGACACGTTTCGCGTCTATACCGAGCCGGCCAGCCTGCGCATGCTGGCGCTGGGCTTTTCTGCCGGCCTGCCGCTGCTGCTGGTGCTGGGCACCTTGTCGTTCTGGCTGCGCAAGGCCGGCATCGACCGCAGCACCATCGGCTACCTCAGCTGGGTGGGCCTGGCCTATGCCTTCAAATGGGTCTGGTCGCCGCTGGTTGACCGGCTGCCGCTGCCCGGCCTCACGCGCCTGCTGGGGCGCCGGCGCAGCTGGCTGCTGCTGGCCCAGGGCCTGGTAGTTGCCGGCCTGCTGGGCATGGCCTGGGTCGATCCGCAGCTGCACCTCAACCATGTGGTCTGGTGCGCGCTGGCGGTGGCCTTTGGTTCGGCGACGCAGGATATTGCGCTCGATGCCTACCGCATCGAATCGGCCGACGCCGATCGCCAGGCCGCGCTGGCCGCCACCTACCAGACCGGCTACCGCATCGCGATGATCTGGGCCGGCGCCGGCGTGCTGTGGCTGGTGGCCCTGGGCCTGCAAGAGGGCGCGGGCGACTACCAGCGCCAGGCCTGGGGCTTTGCCTATATGGTGATGGCCGCCTCGATGCTGGTGGGCGTGGTCACCGTGCTGCTGTCGCCTGAGCCGGCGGCCAAGCCCATGACCCCCGCCCGCAATGCCGCCCAGTGGCTGCAGGAGGCACTGGTCGCCCCGTTTGCCGACTTCATCGGCCGCTACGGCTGGCATGCAGTGCTGATCCTGGCCTTGATTGCGATCTACCGCATCTCGGACGTGGTGATGGGCATCATGGCCAACCCTTTCTATGTGGACATGGGCTACACCGAGGCCGAGGTCGCCTCGGTCAGCAAGATCTTTGGCGTCATCATGACCCTGGTCGGCGCCTTTATTGGCGGCGTGATCTCGATGCGCATCGGCGTGATGCGGGTCTTGATGCTGGGCGCGGTGCTCTCAGCGGGCAGCAACCTGCTGTTTGCCTGGCTGGCCACGCGCGGCCATGACCTGGCGGGCCTGATTGCCGTGGTCTCGGCCGACAACCTGGCCGGCGGTATTGCGTCGGCCGCCTTTATCGCCTACCTGTCGAGCCTCACCAATGTGAACTACTCGGCCACGCAGTACGCGCTGTTCAGCTCGATGATGATGCTGCTGCCCAAGTGGATCGCCGGGTTCTCGGGCGTGTACGTGGACCATTTTGGCTATGCGCAGTTCTTTGTATCGACGGCGCTCTTGGGGCTGCCGGTGCTGGTGCTGGTCTGGCTGGCCTCGCGCATCAGACCTGTCACTGGGGAGTTTTGAGAACGTTGACGGGAGCTCGGTGCGGTTTACCAAACTTTACGGCAGGGACAATCCGGCGCGACCCCAGCGTGCCACGATGGCCCCCTATAGCAAAATCTGCGGGTTCTCCCGCCCATAACCATGACTGCCATGCATACCCACCAACTGTTGATGATCGAAGATGACGAGCGTCTGGCCAATATGGTGAGCGAGTATCTGGGCCAGTCGGGGCTGCAGGTCAGCCACATGGCCGATGGCGCCAGCGGCCTGTCGGCGCTGCAGGACCCGGCCAGCGGCCAGTCGCCCGACCTGGTCATCCTCGACCTGATGCTGCCCGATCTGGACGGCCTGGAGGTCTGCCGCCGCATCCGCACCTTGAGCGGCCCCGCGGCCCAGGTGCCTATCCTGATGCTCACCGCCAAGGGCGACCCGATGGACCGCGTCATCGGCCTCGAAGTGGGCGCCGATGACTACCTGCCCAAGCCGTTTGAGCCGCGTGAGCTGCTCGCCCGCATCCGCGCCATTCTGCGCCGCCGCGTCGATGGCGGCAGCGCCGCGGCCCCGGCCAGCCAGGTGCTGCGCTTTGGCAGCCTGGAGATCGACCGCGACGCCCGGGCTGTCACCATCAGCGGCAAGCCCGCCGACCTGACCAGCTACCAGTTTGACCTGCTGGTCACCCTGGCCGAGCGCGCCGGCCGCGTGCTCAGCCGCGACCAGATCATGGAAGCGGTGCGCGGCCGCGAGCTCGAAGCCTTTGACCGCTCCATCGACGTGCACATGGGCCGCATCCGCGCCGCCATCGAGGCCGATGCGAAAAACCCGCGCCGTATCCTGACCGTGCGCGGCGTGGGCTATGTGTTTGCCAAACAGCAGGACTGAGACCCGGCGCTAGCGCCCCCTTTGCACGTTTGCACGCATGCATCTCTACAAATACTTCGCCGAGCGGCTTTATCTGCGCATCTGGCTCACCGTGGTGGGCGGCGTGGCCGTGCTGATCCTGGTGATTGGCTGGGCCTGGCAGGCGGCGGCGGAGAAAAACGCCACGCCGCTGCAGCCGCCCGCGCGCGAGCTGCTGATCCGCAGTGCCGATGGCGGAGTGCTGCTGCATGGCGAGGCGGTGCGCCAGCCCGGCGACCCGAGCGAATTGGTGCTCTACCTGATTGAAGACGACCAGGGCCGCACCTACGAGATGGAGCTGCAGCGCCGCTCCGGCCGGGGCGAAGGCCACCGCCCCCCGCCGCCCAACCTGGGCCCCTGGTGGTTCTGGGTCAAGCCGCCGTTTGGCTTTTTCTGGATGCTGGGCCTCATCGGTGTCGTCGTCGTGGTCGGCGTGTTCCCCATCATCCGCCGCCTGATGGGCCGGCTCGAAGCGCTGCGCAAAGGCGTCAAGCAGTTTGGCGATGGCGACCTGTCCGTGCGCGTCGATGTACGCGGCAATGACGAGGTCAGCGACCTGGCCGAGCAGTTCAATGCCGCCGCCGCCCGCATCGAGGCACTGGTGCAGGCGCACAAATCGCTGCTGGCCAACTCCTCGCATGAGCTGCGCAGCCCGCTGACCCGCATCCGCATGGGGGTGGAGCTGATGGGCGAGAAGCCCTCGCCCACCTTCAAGCAGGAGATCCAGCGCAATATCGCCGAGCTCGACCAGCTGGTCGACGAGATCCTGCTGGCCAGCCGCCTGGGCGCGCGCGAGGCCGATGTGGGCACCCCCGAGATGATCGACATCATCGGCCTGTGCGCCGAAGAGTGCGCGCGGGTCGAGGCCGATCTGGAAGTCGCCGACATGCACGGCGATGCGATCGAGGTGCGCGGCATTGCCAAGCTGCTGCGCCGCGCCGTGCGCAACCTGCTGGAAAACGCCCGCCGCTACTCCCAGGGCCCGATCACCCTGTTCCTGGACAAGCAAGGCGCCTATGCCGAGATCCGCGTGGCCGACCGGGGGCCCGGCGTGCCGCCCGACCAGCGCGAGCGCATTTTTGAATCTTTTTACCGCATGCCTGGCGCCAGCGAACGCCATGGCGGTGTGGGCCTGGGCCTGGCCCTGGTGCGCTCGATTGCCGAACGCCACGAAGGCAGCGTGCACTGCGAGGGGCGTGACGGTGGCGGCGCAGTCTTTGTGCTGCGCCTGCCTTTGGCACCGCTGGCACGCACCGCACCTGCACAAGCGCTGCCTCCGCCCAACGTGTGACAGCGGCTCAAGCACGCACCAAAGGGTCTTGCCTAGCGGCTGAGACTCTTTTTTTATTCAAGCGCTTTCAGGGCGACGCCTTCTTAAAACACCACGCCCGAATGCAGCACGATATTGGCGTACGGTGTGCATTCGCCGGTGCGCACCACCGCCACGGCCTGGCGGCTCAGGGTCTTGAACTCTTCATGCGGCACGCATTGCGGCGCGCTCGGCAGGCCATCGGCTTGGCGCTGCTGGTACCAGGCCGGCAGTTGCTGCCCGTCCAGGCACTCCAGGGCCACGGTGGCGGTCTCCACCTGCAGCTCGCTCAAGATGGCCTGCAGCACCTGGTCCAGGCTCGGCACGCCACGGGCCACGGCCAGGTCCACGCGCCGCACGCCGGGGGGCACCGGCAGCCCGGCATCGCCAATCACCAACATATCGCCATGGCCCATGCTGGCGATGATCTGCGACAACTCGATATTCAACAGTGCGGCTCGCTTCATACGGGACTCCAGGGGCTGGCTTCGGTGCGGGTGGCGACCTCGGCATGGAAGGGGATGGAAGGCTGCGCACCGGCGCGCGTCACGCAAATGCCAGCGGCGCGGATGGCCCACTGCGTGGCCTCGTCGAGGCTGGCGCCGGAGGCCAGTTGCACGGTGAGCGCACCCAGGAAGGTGTCGCCGGCGGCCGTGGTATCTACCGCCTGCACCTGGGGCGCGCGGTGCCAATGGGCAGGGGCCTCTGCGGTGCTGGCGCTGCGCGCATCGCAGCAGACGGCGCCCTGGCTGCCCAGGGTCACCACCACCTGGCCGGCGCCCTTGGCCTGCAGCCAGCGCGCGGCGCGGGCGGCGCTCTCGGGGCTGTCGACCGGGCTGCCGCTCAGCTGCGCGGCCTCGGCTTCGTTGACCACCAGCACATCAATCGCAGGCCACCAGGCATCGGGCAGCGGCTGCACCGGCGAGGGGTTGAGCACCGTCTTGCAGCCCACGGCGCGCGCGCTGCGCAAGGCCTGGTCCACTTCTTCCAGCGGCGTCTCGAACTGCAGCACCACATAGGCGGCATCCTGCAGCAGCGGGCGCAGCACCGGCTCGGTCACCTGCAAGCGCAGGTTGGCGCCGGGTACCACCACGATCTGGTTCTGGGCGCTGTCATCGACGCTGATGACGGCCACGCCGGTGGCATCGCGCGCGCTGCGCTGCACATGCTGCACATCGATATGGTCGGCCACGAGGCCAGCGAGCAGCTGGTCGGCATAGGCGTCCTCGCCCACGCAGGACAGCAGGCTGACGGCCGCCCCCTGGCGCGCGCAGCTGACGGCCTGGTTGCCGCCCTTGCCGCCAGGCACCTGGCTGAGCGACTGGCCCAGCATGGTCTCGCCAGCGCGCGGCATATGCGGCACGCGCAGCACCAGGTCCATGTTCAAACTGCCCAGCACCACGATACGCGGGGCCTGGCTCAAGATAGGCACATTCACAGGTTTTCTCCAATCGCAATCGGCACGGCGGCCCGGGCCAGGGACCGGCTGCTCTCGCGGGTCACCAGCGCCGGCACCAGCAGCTGCGTGGCCGCCGCGACAGGCTCAGCGCCGCGGCCCGCCTGGATGCGTTCGAGCAGCCAGGCCAGCGCTTGCTCGGCCATGGCCTGGGTGGGCTGGGCCACCGTGGTCAGCGCCGGCTGGGTGTAGCCCGCCAGCTCGATATCGTCATAGCCCACCACGGCCACATCGCGGGGCACCTGCAGGCCCGCTTCATGTACGGCGCGCAGCGCGCCCATGGCCATCAGGTCGTTGCAGGCAAATATGGCCGTGGGCCGGTCGGCGGCACGGTCGCGCAGCAGGCGCCGCATCGCCACATAGCCACCATTGGCGGTGAAATCGCCATGCACCAGCAAATCGCTGGGCAGGCCCACCAGCTGCAGCGCCTGGCGCCAGCCCTGCACCCGCTGCTCGCTGGACTGCAGGTCCTGCGGGCCGCCCACACAGGCAATGCGCTTGCGGCCCAGCGCCATCAGGTGCTGGGTGGCCAGCATGCCGCCTTGCACATGGTCGGTCTGCACGCAAGGCCGCTCCAGGCCGACAATGGCCCGGTCGATCAGCACCATCGGCAGCGCCGTCTGCGCCAGGTGCTGGGACATCAGCGCATCATCGCTGGTCGAGGCCACGATCAGGCCATCGACCCGCTTTTGCGACAGCACATCCAGGTAGACCTGCTGGCGCCCGGCATGGTTGTCGGTATTGCACAGCAGCAGTGCATAGCCGGCGGCAAAGCAGGCGTCTTCGACGGCGCGCACCAGCTCGGCAAAGTAGGGGTTGGAGTTGTCCGGCACCAGCATGCCGATGGTGTGCGTGGCGTTGATCTTGAGGCTGCGCGCCACGGCGCTGGGCACATAGCCCAGGGTCTGCACGGCTTCGAGCACGCGCTCTTGCGTGGCCGGCAGCACCGCGCGCGTCTTGTTGAGCACATGCGAGACCGTGGTGACGGACACGCCCGCCAGGCGCGCCACATCCTTGATACTGCTCATTGCCACCGTCAGGCCCGGCGTGCGGCACGGCGCTGGCGCACCGTGTCGATGATCACGGCCACGACGATCACGGCGCCGGTGATGATGCGCTTGGCAGGCTCGCTGGCGCCAATCTGGGCCAGGCCCGCTTCCAGCACCGCGATGATCAGCACGCCAAAGAAGGTCGCGATCACCGAGCCGCGCCCACCCATCAGGCTGGTGCCGCCAATCACGACGGCGGCAATCACCTGCAGCTCCATGCCGCTGCCGGCGTTGGGGTCGGCTGCTTCGAGGCGCGCCGACTGCATCAGGCCGGCCAGGCCGGCGAGCAGGCCGGTCAGCGCAAACACCAGGATGCGGATGGGGCGCGGGTCGATACCGGCCAGGCGCATGGCCTCTTCATTGGTGCCGATGCCCACCACATAGCGGCCAAACACGGTGCGGGTCAGCACAATCTGGCCCAGCGCAACCACCACGATGGCGATGACAAAAGCGGACGAGACACCATAGGCGATGGGTGCGGCCAGGCCCGAGATCGCATCACCCACATACTGGGTGCGCGAATCGGTCACCAGGTAGGCCGCGCCCCGCAGTGCTTCGAGCATGCCCAGCGACACGATGAAGGTCGGCAGGCGCCAGACCACCGAGATCGCGCCCAGCACCGCGCCGCACAGCAGGCCGCAGAGCAGGCCCAGCGCGCCTGCGGCCCAGGGGTTGAGGCCCCAGACCAGGATCGCCTGAGCCGCCACTGCCGCCGACAGCGCCAGCACCGAGCCCACCGACAGGTCAATGCCCGCCAGGATCAGCACAAAGGTCATGCCCACAGCCATCACCGCCAGCGCGGGAATCTCGTTGGCGATGGTGACAAAGGTCTCGGCGCTCCAGAAATACTCGCTCAGGAAGCTGAACAGCGCGACCATCGCGGCCAGCACCAGAAACAGGCCCACATAGGTGCCCCAGGCCTGCATGCGGCCCGAAGAGGCCTTGGCAGCCGACGGCGTAGGCGCGCTGGCGCGCGCGGAAAGGGGGGTGGTCATGGCTTGGTCCTCTTGCCTGCTTTTTTATTCGGGGGTTGCAGCCTGGGCTGCGGCGTGGGCCGATGGGGCTTCATCCACATTGCCAAAGGCGGCGGCCAGCAGCTGCTGGTCGCTCCACTGGCCGCGCTCGAACACGGCCACCAGCTCGCCGTCATGCATCACGCCGATGCGGTCGCACATGGCCATCAACTCACGCAGGTCGCTGGAGACCATCAAGACGGCCTTGCCGTCGTCGCACATGCGGTCGATCTCGTGGTAAATATCAGCGCGCGCGCCCACATCGACGCCGCGCGTGGGCTCGTCGAGCAGCAGCACATCGCAGGGCTGGTGCAGCCAGCGGGCAAACACCACCTTTTGCTGGTTGCCGCCGCTCAAGGTGGAGACGGCCTGCTCGGCGCTGCGCGAGCGGATGCGCAGGCGCTCGACAAAATGGCGCGCCACTTCGCTCTCCTGGGCGCGCTGCAACCAGCCGCCGCGCGCTATCTTGTGCATGCCCGCCAACGTGGTGTTGGCGCGGATGGATTGCGACAGCAGCAGGCCTTGCGACTTGCGGTCTTCGGTCACCAGGCCGATGCCGGCGCGGATGGCCTGCACGGGACTGCTCCAGTTGGGCGCCACCGTGTGCGTCGCGGCCGCGCTGCCAGCGGCATGCAGACTGATTTCACCCTGCTCGGCGCGGTCTGCACCAAACAGCAGGCGCACCAGCTCGGTACGGCCCGAGCCGACCAGGCCCGCCAGGCCCATGATTTCGCCCGCATAGAGCGACAGACTCACGCCGCGCACCTGCGCGCCGCGTTGCAAATTTTTCGCAGACAGGCGCAGCGCGCCACGCGTGCGGCGCGGCCGGCCTTCGTTGTCCTGCACCGCATGGCCGACCATGCGCTCGACCAGCTCATGTTCCTGCACGCCCTGCATGGGCCGCACATCGACGAGGCGCCCATCGCGCAGCACGGCCACGCGGTCGGCAATGCGCTGCAGCTCTTCGAGCCGGTGCGACACATAGACCAGGGCCACGCCGCGCGCCTTGAGCAGCGCAATCTGCGTGAACAGGTGCTCGGTCTCCTTGAGTGTGAGCATGGCGGTGGGCTCATCGAGCACCAGCACCCGCGTGCCGTCCTGCAGATTGCGGGCGATCTCCACCATCTGCTGCTGGCCAATGCCAAGCTGCGAGACCGGGGTGTCCGGGTCGATATGCTCCATGCCGATCTTGGCCAGCTGGGTGCGGGCCAGCGCCCGCATCGCGGTATGGTCGAGCCAGCCCATCTTGTGGGGGAGCTGGCCGAGCAGCAGGTTTTCGGCCACCGTCAAGGTGGCCACCAGGCCCAGCTCCTGCATCACCATGCGCACGCCCTGGCGCTCGGCATCGCGGCGCGATGTGGGGGCAAAGGGCTTGCCATCGAGCTGCATCTGGCCCTGCGATGGATCCACCAACCCGCACAGAATCTTGGACAAGGTGCTCTTGCCCGCGCCGTTTTCTCCGGTCAACGCCATCACCTCGCCCGCATGCAGATCCAGGCTCACGCCCTCGAGCACCAAGGTGCCGGAGTAGGCCTTGCCCATCTGCTGCAGACGCACGCGTGGCGTGCCGGCGCCTTGCGCCTCAGTCGTTGCCATGGTGTGCGCCGTTGTTACTTGCTGTCCTTGGTCACCAAGGCCACATCGGTCTTGACCTCAGCGGGCAGCTCGCTCTGCTTTTTCTTCTCGGCCAGGGCCTTGAGCGCGATCTCGATACCGAACACGGCCTGCTTGGCAGCGTACTGGTCAGCAGTGGCCAGCACGCGGCCGTCCTTGAGCATGGGCTTGATGGCGGCGATGTTGTCATAGCCCACCACCTGCACCTTGCCGGTGCGGCCCGAAGCCTTGACCGCCGCGACCACGCCCAGCGCCATGCTGTCGTTGCCGGCCATGATCGCCTTCAGATCGGGGTGCTCGCGCAGCATGCCGGCAGCCACCGTGTTGCCCTTGTCGATTTCCCACTGGCCCGATTGCAGGCTGACCACATTGGCGCCAGCGGCCTTCATCGCATCCTGGAAGCCCAGGGTGCGCTGCTGGGCGTTGAACGTGGTCGAGACGCCTTCAACGATACCGACCTTGTCACCGGCTTGCAGCTGCTTGCCCAGGAAATCGCCCACCAGCTTGGCGCCGGCACGGTTGTCCGGACCGACAAACGGCACGTTCAGGTCCTTGCTCTTGAGCGCATCGGCATCGAGCTTGTTGTCGATGTTGACGATCAGCACGCCCTTGTCTGCTGCATTTTTCAGCACAGACACCAGCGCCTTGGAATCTGCCGGAGCAATCACGATGGCCTGCACGCGCTGGGCCACCATCTGCTCGACCATCTTGATCTGCGCGGCCGTATCGGTCTCGTCCTTGATGCCGTTCGCCACCAGCGTGTACTGGGCGGCATTGGCCTTCTGGTGCGCCTTGGCGCCGTCTTCCATCGTGCGGAAGAACTCGTTGGCCAGCGATTTCATCACCAGCGCCACCTTGGGCTTGTCAGCCGCGACGGCTTGGTGGGAAAAACCAGCCACGGTGGCCAAAGCCAGCGCAGCAGTCAGGGTACGGCGGGTAAAGCGCATGAGATAAGTCTCCGAAGGATTGTTGTGCATCACGCGGCGCTATCCACAGCAGTAGCCGCGAGATGCCGCATGTTTGCATAGGCGCAAACGTTTGCGCCCCGGAGTTTACCCCAAGGTCAAACAATGTTTCACGAGTTGGACATGCGGGCCGGGTGCCTTGGAGCGCCCGGTTTAGCAGCCCCTTTGCCCGGGGCTGCCAGCGGCGTTTCCGCCGCTCAGCCCTGGTGCGGATGGCGCCAGACCATGCCGGCCAGAATCACCATGCCCAGCACCAGCGCGCCGCCCGCTGCCGCCAGGCCATAGGCAAAGCCCTGCTGGGTGCTGGCACTGTGGGCCAGCATCCAGGCGACCATGGGCGGGCCCACGATCTGGCCCAGCCCATAGGCAGCCGTCAGCAGGCCCGGAAAGCTGCTGAGCGCAGTCGGCCAGATGCGGCGCGCCTCTTGCAGTGCAAAAAAGGTCAGCGCAGTAAACGGCAGGCCCAGCAGCAGGCTGCCCAGCGAAAAGCCCAGCGGCGTGGGCCACAGAGCGCTGATCGCAATCGACACCGCCTGGATGCCGTAACCGGCCATCAGGAGCCGGCGCCGGTCCCAACGGGCGGGCAAATGGGTCGAGAGGTAGGCACCCAGCGCCACGCCCCCGCCAAACATGGGCCAGAACAGGTCGGGCCAGATCGAATCGGCCGGCAGTGCGCCGCGCGCAATCACCGGCAGGTAGGTGGCGGTGACGATATAGCCCAGGCCGGCCAGGCTGTAAGCCAAGGTCAGCAGCAGCCGATCCACCGGACCCTCGGGAGCGAGCGCCACAGCGGCTCCCGCCTGCGTGGGGGCTGGCGGCGGCGCCAGCGGCCCGCGCACCACCGTCATCACCATCAGCCACAGCACCAATGCCAGCAGCGCAAACGCCAGCCAGGCGCTCACCGCATGCCAGCCGGCCGCCACCATCGCGCTGGTGGCCAGGCCCGTGAGCGCAATGCCGATGCCCGGGCCGCAAAACAGCAGGCCGCCCATTTGCGGCCGCCCCAGATGCGCCAGCTGCGACATGCACCACAAGGTGATATTGAGAAACACCACCGCACTGGCCACGCCCGAGACAAAACGCAGACTGGCCCAGGCGCCAGGCCAGTTCAGCGCCATCGCCGCCGTCAGCACTGCGGTGATGAACAGCCACCAGTGCACCATGCGCGAGGGGTGCAGGCGCTGCATCAAGCCCGGGGCCACCCAGGGCAGCACCATGCAGACCAGCGAGCCGACAAAGTAGCCCAGGTAGTTGCTCATCGCCAGCCAGCTGCCCTGGGCCAGGTCGATGCTGCCGTCGTGCAGCATCATCGGCATCAAGGGCGTAAAGGCAAAGCGCCCCACGCCCATGGCCGAGGCCAGCGCCAGCATGCCGGCCACCGCCACCCACCAGGGGCGCTGGCCCCAGCGCAGTGAGGGGGCGGAGGTGGAAGAGGAAACCGAGGAGCTGACCGAGGGTGGCATGGTGCGGACCTAGTGCTTATGTATCTTTTTTGGAGATGCTATGTTAAATTAACATCTTCAAAAAAGATAGATGCCGCCGTGTTGGATCTCGCCACCCTCGCCATTTTTCAGCAGGTCATTGCCAGCGGCAGCATCACCCGTGCTGCGCAGCAGCTGGGCCGCGCCCAGTCCAATATCACCACCCGCATCCAGCAGCTGGAGGAGTCGCTGGGCGTCGCGCTTTTTGTACGCGAAGCCCGGCGCATGGTGCTGACACCCGAGGGACGGCAGCTGCAGCGCTATGCCAACCAGCTCTTGACCTTGGCCGAAGAGGCCACGCAAAGCCTGCGCGGCCAGCAGCCCAGCGGGCGGCTGCGCCTGGGCTCGATGGAGAGCACGGCTGCCGCACGCCTGCCGCTGCCGTTGGCCGCTTTCCACCGCAGCCACCCGCAGGTGCAGCTGGAGCTGTCAACGGCCGCCTCGCTGCAGCTGATGGAGCAGGTGCTGGATCACCAGCTCGATGCCGCGCTGGTCGCCTGGCCGCCTCCGGATGTGGATGCGCCGCTGCCGCTCGATCTGGTGCCACTGTACGAAGAATCGCTGCTGCTGCTGCGCCCCGCCCAAACCCTGGAGGGAGAGCTGCCCCGCACCCTGGCCGGTTTCAGCGATGGCTGCACCTACCGCCGCATTGGCGAGCAGTGGATGGCGCAGGCCCATGGCCCGGTTCCCACGCGCGTGCTGCAGCTCTCGTCCTACCACGCGATCATCGCGGCAGTGGCTGCAGGCAGTGCCGTGGCTGTCGTGCCCCAGACCGTGGTCGACCTGCAGCGCAACCCGCTGCCCGTACACAGCCAGCCCTTGGGCACCTGCACCACGATGTTTGTCACACGCCAGGGCTATGCCACGCCGGCGGTGCAGCAATTGCTGGCGGTCCTGCAGACGGCCGCACCTACCCCTTTAACAGCAGCGATGGAGACCGTATGACCCGCGATGTGATGCAAGAACTGGACCTGCAGCTGCCTGTGGTGCAAGGCCCGATGACCGGCTCGGACAGCCCGGCGCTGGCCGCTGCCGTCAGCGCCGGCGGCGGCCTGGGCTCGCTGGGCTGCGGCATGCGCTCGCCCCAGGCGATGGCGGAAGCCGCCGCTGCGGTGCGCGCGCAGACCGACCGGCCCTTTGCGATGAATCTGTTTGTGCAGGCCACCCCCGCGCCCGATGCCGCCACCGTGCAGCAGGCCTTGCAGCGCCTGGCCCCGCTGTATGCGCGCTTTGGCGCCGAGCCGGCCGTGCCCGCGCAGTGGTGCGAAGACTTTGCGCAGCAGCTCGATGCGCTCGTCGCCTGCCGCCCGGCGGTCGCCAGCTTTACCTTCGGCATTCTCAGCGCCGCCCAGGTGCAGCGCCTGCAGGCCGCAGGCAGCCAGGTCTGGGGCACGGCCACTACCGTGGCCGAGGCGCTGGCCTGGCAGGCGGTGGGGGCCGATGCGGTCATCGCCAGTGGCAGCGAAGCCGGCGGCCACCGGGGTACCTTTTTGGCAGACTATGCCTCGTCGATGGTCTCCACCCTGCCACTGGTGCGCGACTGCGTGCAGCAGCTGCAGCTGCCGGTGATTGCAGCGGGCGGCATCATGGATGGCGCCGGCATTGCCGCCGCCCAGGCGCTGGGCGCGCAGGCGGTGCAAATGGGCACGGCCTTTCTGGTCTGCCCCGAATCGGCCATCAACGCGGCCTACCGCGCTGCGCTGGCTGCCGCCCAGGCCACCGACACGGTCACCACCCGCACCATCTCGGGCCGGCCGGCACGCGGCATCCGCAATGCGATGATCGATGCGCTCGAAGCCGAGGAGGCCGCCATTCCGCCCTACCCGGTGCAAAACGCACTGACTGGCGCGCTGCGCAAGCTCGCGGGCGCGGCAGGCGATGCGCAGTACCTGTCGCTCTGGGCCGGCCAGGGTGTGGCCCAGGCCCGAGCCCTGCCCGCTGCGCAACTATTGCAGCAGCTCAAGGTGGAGTGGCAGGCAGCGGGCGCACAATAGCAGCCAACGCCCGGCAGCCTGGTCCGGGCCTTGCAAAGACTGCCTACCGTGAACACTGCCGCACCCTCTGCCCAAAGCTCTGCCGTTAGCTCCGTCAGCCCCGCCGCTCGCCCCGTCATCCTGTCCATCCAATCGCATGTGGCCTGGGGCTATGTCGGCAACTCGGCGGCAGTCTTTGCGCTGCAGCGCCTGGGTTTTGAGGTGCTGCAGGTGCATACCGTCTTGTTCAGCAACCACACGGGCTATGGGCAGTTCCGGGGCCAGATCCTGAGCGCCGAACACATCCGCGAAATCCTCGCCGGCCTGCGCGAGCGCGGCGCGCTGCACCAAGTGGGCGCCGTGCTCTCGGGTTACCTGGGCAATGCCGATACCGGCGCGGCCATTCTCGATGCCGTCAATGACATCCGCCAGGCCAACCCGCAGCTGCGCTACCTCTGCGACCCGGTGATGGGCGATGTGGGCCGGGGGCTCTTCGTGAACCCGGCCATCCCCGATTTTCTGCGCGACCAGGCCATCCCGTTTGCCAACATCATCACGCCCAACCAGTTCGAGTTCGAGTTGCTGAGCGGCACCAAGCTGACCAGCACCGAAGAGGCCGTCGCCGTCGCGCGCCAGATGCGTGGCCGGGGGCCGGACACCATTGTCATCACCAGCCTGGCCACGCCCGATATCGCTGCCGACCAACTGGGCACCTTGGCCGTCAACGGCCAGGGCGCCTGGCTGGTGACCACGCCGCGCATCAACCTGCACCCGCTGCCCAACGGCATGGGCGATGTGTTTGCCGCCACCTTGCTGGGCCGCCTGATGGATGGCCGCCCCTTGCCGGAGGCGCTGGAGCTGGCGACGGCCACCTTGTATTCGCTGGTCAAGGGCACGCTGGCAGGATCACGCGATCTGCCGCTGGTGGCAGCGCAGGCCCAGCTGATCGAGCCGGCAGCGCGCTTTGCCGCGCGCCAAGTGGCTTGAAGGCCAGGCACCGCATGTCCCATCCCTCCTCCGCTCCCCGCCTTCAGCTGCGCGCCTTTATGTCCAGCGATTTCGAGGCCTACGCCCACTACCATCGCCAGCCTGCCGTCTACCGCTACCTGTATGCCGATGCACCGCAGGACACCGCTGTACTGCAGGCCCAGTTCGCACGTGATGCGCTGCCCCAGCGCCTGGCGCAGGAGGGCGACACCCGGCGCTTTGCCGTGGTGCGCAGCAGCGATGGCTGCCTGCTGGGCGAGACCTTGCTCAAGCTGGCCAGCGCCGCTGCGCGCCAGGCCGAAGTGGGCTATATCTTTGATCCAGCCTATGCTGGCAAAGGCTATGCCACTGAGGCGGTGGCGCTCACATTAGCGCAGGGGTTTGGCGATTTGGGCTTTCACCGTATTTTTGCGCGCCTGGATGCCGCCAACCAGGGCTCGGTAGGCGTGGTCGAGCGCCTGGGCATGCGGCGTGAGGCGCACCTGATCGAGAACGACCAGTTCAACGGCCAGTGGGGTGATGAATACATCTATGCGCTACTGGCGCGCGAGTGGCACCGCCGCCAAAGCTGACGCAGATTCTGCCTGGCAAAGCGCTGGGTTCAGCGTCTGGGGTGCAAGGCCAGCAGTGCGCGCTCACGCCCAATCAGCGCGCCCAGCACCAGCACCAGCAGGTAGACATAGAACAGATGCCCGCTGTTATGGGCAAAGAACACCTGGGTCAGGCCAAAGCCCATGTAGCACAGCGGCACCATGATGCCCAGCATGCGCAGGTAGAGGATCTGGCGGTCCATCGGTGCGCCGGGGCACTGGGCCATGCGCTTTTGCGTGGGCCAGAAGATCAGCAGCGGCACGGCATAGAAAGCCAGCAGCAGCGCCACCCCCACCAGGCCGCGCTTGGCAAACATGTCGAGCAGCTCGTTATGGGCATGGTCGTAGGGGAGGACCGAGGCACTGGCCTCGCCTGCTTGCACGCGGCGGGCCTTCTCGGCGATATAACCTTTGAGGCCCCAGCCGGTCAGCGGCTTGTCCAGCCCCATGTGCCAGGCCAGGTGCCAGTGGGCCAGGCGTTGGCCCACCGAGGTCTCTGCCGCATCGCGGTCCTGCACCTCGTAGCTCTGCACCTCGTGCACGGCGGTGTGGTAGCGCTGGGCCATCTCGTCGCCTTTGAGCGAGACCAGCCCGCCAATGCCCAGCACGGCGGCCAGCAGGCCCAGGCCCACCGGTTTGCGCAGGCCGCAGCGCCACAGCAGTACCGCGCCAATCAGCAGCACAAAGGGCAGCACGATCCAGCTGCCGCGCGTATCGGACAGGATGACGGCGAGCAAGCCGAACAGGCTGCACACCAAGCCCAAGGCGCGCTGCCAGGCCACCAGTGAGCGCCACAGCAGCAGCACGCCAAAGCAGCAGGCCAGCGCCAGCACCAGCGCAATGCCGCTGAACTGGATCGCATTGGTAAAGCCGTTGGCACGGTGGGCATCGGTCCAGCCCGTCTGGTAGACGGCGACCAGGCCCGCGCCCAGCGCACCGGCCAACATGCCCCAGCCCAGCGGCCGGACCCGGGGCGCACAGGTCTGCAAAAAACCCAGGCCGGTGATGGCCAGCGCATATTTGACGAACTGGTCGCTGCGCGAGCGCAGGTGCCAGTCATCAAAGCTCATGGTCCACAGCACGGCCATGGCGGCCAGCATCAGCGCCCAGGCGATCGCGCGGCGGTCCCAGCGGCGGCCCCACCACTGGCGCACAAATACGAGGCTGGCCAGCGCCAGCACGGCAGCGCCAAAGGAGTAGCCCGAGGGCAAGGTCAGCGCCACACCGGGCACCAAAAAAGCCGCCAGCTGGCTGGCCCGCATCGCGGGCGTGGGTGCAGCGGACCCCGCCGCAGCCAGGCTCATCGGCGTACGTCTCCGCTCAGATACGGGCGGTCATAGGCCAGGGCCACATAGCGGAAGAAGCTCTCGAGCGCGACAAAGACGCAGTACAAAAAGCCCGCGCCCCCACACAGGATGCCGAAATGGAAGAAGTAAAGACGCACAAACATGGCCACCGACGAGGCCAGACCGCGCAAGATACCGCCGCGCACGCCCTCTTCGGCGCGCTTGGCCGCGCCCAGCATCGCGTACTGGGTGAGTTTTTCCAGGCTGGAATGCACGGTGCTGCGCGAATGGTGCAGCAGCGGCGTGCGCATCAGGTGGCGCGTCACATTGGCGCGGCTCAGCTGCGCCTCTTCGTGCACCACGCCGGTGTATTCGCGCAGCAAACCGCGCCAGAACAGGCGCTCGACCTTGGCGGTGGAGCGCAGGTATTTGAGCTCCTTGCCGAAAGCGACCATGCGCCAGCGCACCATCCAGATCGCCTCCTCGCCCGACTGGACGATGGCTTCCAGCTCCTCGCGGAAAGCAGGAGAGATGGTTTCATCGGCATCGAGGAAGAACACATAGTCTCCCTTGGCGTGGCTGAGCAGCCGGTTGCGCTGCAAGGCAAAGCCCTGCCAGTCCTCGTAGCGAAACACCTGGGCACCGAGGCCGCAGGCAATGGCCGTGGTGCGGTCCACACTGCCACTGTCCACCACCACCACCTGGTCGGCAAACGAGGCGCTGCGCAAGCAGGCCTCGATGTTGTCTTCTTCGTTGAGGGTGAGGATGCCAATGGTCAGCGTCAGCCTGCGCGAAGCTGCAGCGCCGCCCAATGGGGAATCAGTCACTCAATGGCCGCCGTGGAAGGTTTCGCCCGCCTTGAGGCGATACACCGTACCGCAGTAGGGGCACTTGGCCTCACCGCTGTGGCCCACGTCCAGAAAGACGCGGGGGTGGCCACTCCACAATTTCATATCTGCCTTGGGGTTGGGGCAAAACACGCCGCCTTGGGCGTTCAGGTCTTTGGCCAGCAACTCAACAACTGCCTGCGTCATGGTTTTCAACTTTCCTGCGCCAGCCCTGCACCCCTGGGGCGGACTGGCTATCGATGATTCTGTGGGCACGGGCAAATGGTGGGGACCAGCCCCCAGGGGCTCCCATGCTGGGCAGTGATTTTACGTGGACGGCGCCCGACTTGGCAGAAGATGCAGACCACGCACCTCAGAATTGCGCGCCAACCCCGCCTAAAAGGCGTGCGCAAGCGCTCGGCAGGTCGCCCTTGTTACAAGTAAGCCTGCCTCAAGGCTGAGGGTTGGCGTGGCTGCCCGCCCCCTGCTGCGTGTCGCTGGGGCGCTGCAGTGTCCATTTTTGCAGTCGTCCGTGCACAAACTCGCAGGTGACGCTGGAGTCCGTGTTGTCGCGCCATACAAACACCTCGGGCTGCTCCAAAGCCTGCGACTGGCGCAGGCCCAGCGAGCGCGTCATGGCAACCACATGGACCAGCGGCACATTGGCTTTGAGCTTGGCATTGAGCATGACGGCGCTGGCCACATAGCCCAAAGGGCGCTCGGACGCGCGCTTCATGATGGTCATCAGACGGGTGAAGTGCAGCATCAGCCACAGCACAATGCCGCCACTGACGGCCAGCACGCCCATCCATTTGTAATTTTGGTAAGCAGCCCCCAGCAGCACCAACAGGCCAATGGGGATCAGTATGTTTCTCCAGTTCATGGCGCTATTGTCCACTGCCTGTGCAGATGCCCTTGTCGCCAGGGGCCAATTGTTTGCGCGCCTTGGCCCCAGGGCTCAGCGGCGGCAGGCGTACCTTTGGCCCAACACCGCCGGCCGCAGGCCCTAGCGCAACACCGCGTTGGCTGGCATGCTAGCGCGCCAAACCGTCCTATTGCCTGGTGCCCTTCCATGAGTTTTGCCATTGCCTTTGCCGCCTTCAGCAAGAGCTTTTTGCTGGTGGTCGCCACCATGCTGCCGATCCTGAACCCCGTGAGTGTCTCGGCCATCTTCCTGACGCTGACCGAAGGGGCCTCCAACGCCACCCGCCGCAGCATCGCCACCCGCATCGCCGTCAATGTGACCTTGCTGCTGATCTTTTTCATGCTGGTGGGCTCCTACCTGCTCGAGATGTTCGGCCTGTCCATCGATGTCGTCCGGCTGGGCGGCGGCCTGCTCGTCTCCGTCATTGGCTGGAACATGATCAACACCAACTCCACCGAAGGGCGCACCGAGAAGCTGGCCGAGGCCTTCACACCCGAGATGGCACGCCGCCGCGCGTTCTACCCGCTGACCTTCCCGCTCACCTATGGCCCGGGCAGCCTGGCGGCCACGATCACGATCGGCGTGAGCCTGCTCGACCGCAGCTCGCCAGGCATCACCGTGGTCAACGTCATGGGGGCGGCGGTCGGCAGCCTGGTGGTGGGCATCATCTTGCTGCTGTGTAACCGTTATGCCGACAAGCTGCTCAAACCCCTTGGCGAGACCGGCACGATTGTGTTTCTGCGCATCTCCGCGTTCATCCTGCTGTGCCTGGGCATACAGATCGCCTGGAGCGGGCTGAGCAACCTGATCAGCGATGCCATTGCCCATGGCGTCACCCAGGCTTATGAGCAGCGGCACTGAGGCATACATGGCGGTCTCGTCATTCGCCATGTCGGCCAATGCATAGGTGCCATAACACCTGCCCCAGGTGCAGCGCCACTTTTATTTTGATAGCATGCCAGGCTACTGGCTTGCCCGCTCCTGCGTCTGTGGCCCCATCCAAGACGCGAACCCCGACACCATGACCCATTGCTCATCTTCCTCTTTGTGGCGCAACGGCCTGGCGCTTGCGCTGGCTGCCGTGCTGGCAGCGCCCGCCCTGGCCCAGGCACCGTTGCTACAGGCGGCCACCCCGCTCGCAGCCGAGGCCGCCGGGCCAGCGCCCACGGCATCAGCGACGCCTGCAGCCGCCAACCAGCTCCCTGCGGCTGCCGCCGATGCTCCCCCGCCCTCGCCCGATGCCCAGCAAGCCTATATGGCCGCACGCGACAAGCTGGTGCAGATCCGCACCTTGCGCCGCCAGACCAATACGCAAAGCAGCACCGGCTCGGGCTTTTTTGTCTCCGAGGACGGCCTGCTGATCACCAACTACCACGTCGTCAGCCAGCTGGCGCTGGAGCCAGAACGCCACCGCGCGGTGCTGGTCTCGGTCAGCGGCCAGGAGGCACCGGTGCAGCTCCTGGCCATCGATGTGCTGCATGACCTGGCGCTGCTGCGCGTGGCCCCGGCCAAGGACAGCAGCGCAGGCGCAGAAGGGGCCACGGAGCGCCACTACAGCGCGCTGCCGCTGCGCCCCAGCAGCCGGCCGCTGAGCGGGGGCGAGCGCATCTTCTCGCTGGGCAACCCGCTTGATGTCGGCTTTGCGATCACCGAGGGCACCTACAACGGCCTGGTGCAGCGCAGCTTCTACCCGCGCATCTTTTTTGGCGGCACCTTGAACCCGGGCATGAGCGGTGGCCCGGCCATCGACACCCAGGGCCGTGTGGTCGGCGTCAATGTCGCCAAGCAACTGGGCGCCGAGCAGCTGAGCTTTCTGGTGCCGGTGGAGTTTGTCGAGCAGTTGCTCGCCCAGGGCCGCGAGGCCTCACCGGTCAAGGGCGCCATGCATGCCGAAGTCACGCGCCAGCTGATGGCGCACCAGAAGGACCTGGTCGACCGGGTGCTGAGCGGCAGCAGCCGCACAGAGCGCTATGGCCCCTACCGCGTGCCCGTGCCGTCCGAGACGCTGGCGCGCTGCTGGGGCGACGGCCGCGAGCGGCGCAGCGAATCGCTGTTTGATTTTGAGCGCAGCCAATGCCGCATCGACAGCGAAGTCTTCACCGGTGACGGCGATGTCGGCGGCCTGGGCATGCGCTACGAGGCCTATGACGCGCCGCGCCTGAGCCCCTGGCAGTTTGCGCACACCTATGGCGCCAGCTTTGCCAATGAGCCGATGCGCAAGCGCGGCAACCGCGTGCGCACCGGCTATGAATGCCGCGAGGATTTTGTCGCGGGCGACGCCAAGCTGCCGCTGCGCGCCGTCGTCTGCATGGCCGCCTACCGCAAGTTCAGCGGCCTCTATGACCTGACCGTGCTGGCCGTCTCGGTGGACCAGCCGCGCCAGGGCGTGCTCGGCCGCCTCAACGTCAGCGCCGTGAGTTTTGACAATGCCCAGCGCCTGGCCCGCCAGTATCTGCAAGGCTTCTCCAGCGAGGCCGCCCAATGAGCCAGCACGACTACCCCGAATTGACCGACATCGCCCCCGACCACGAAGAAGCCAGCACCCAGGCACCACCCCTGGCGCAGGAGCCCGAAGGCGCCGTGCTGGAGCTCGTTGAGCGCGGCCACCGCTTGGCCATGGCCTTGCCGGTGTTTGCCTGGCCCTGCACCATCGGCCGGGCCGCCACCAATGACCTGGTGCTGACGGACCCCAGCATTGGTCCCAGCCATGTGCGCCTGCACCAACCGCAAGCAGGCCATTACGACGTCGAGGTGTTGGACAGCACCAATGGCGTTTGGCACGGCCGGCGCCACTACCAGGCCGGTGAGCGATTTGCTTGGCAGCCCGGCCAGCGCCTGACGCTGGGCCGGGGCGTGCAGCTGAACCTGCGCAGCACCGCCCAGCCGCTGCCCGCCACCCAGCGCTGGCGCCCGTTTTCACGCGCCCAAGGGCTGCTGACGGCCATGGCCCTGGTGCTGCTGGTGCTGCTGTCAGCCTGGACCACCTGGCTGGGTGCCACCGAAACTGGGGCGCTGGCCCGCCAGTTGCCCGCCATCTTGCTGTGGATGCTGGGCGGCCTGCTGGTCTGGGCACTGGGCTGGTCGCTGATGGGCAAGCTGTTCACCGGGGTGACGGGCTTTTGGCGCCATGTCTGCATCGCCTCGGTCGGCATGGTCGCCATGGCCTTGCTCGATGTGCTGCTGTCGGTAACAGGCTTTGCGCTGTCCTGGCCGCTGCTCAGCCGCTTTGCCAGCCTGGCGTCCTTCAGCTTGATGGCTGTGGTCATCTGGCTCCACCTGCGCGCGGCCACCCTGGTGTCGGCCCGTACCTTGGCACTGGCCGTTGGCGGCCTGCTGGTGCTGGGCGTGGGCGCCAAGCTGGGCCTGCAGTGGCAGACGCAAAAGCGCCTGGGCGACAACCTGTACATGTCCACCATGCTGCCGCCTGAGTGGCGCTGGGCGCCCACCACCTCGGTGGACCAGTTCATGCAAGGCACTGACAGCATGCGCGAGCAGCTGCAAAACCGCAGCCAGCTGGAAAAGGACGA
This sequence comes from Comamonas sp. JNW, assembly GCF_003105075.1. Taxonomy (NCBI): domain Bacteria; kingdom Pseudomonadati; phylum Pseudomonadota; class Betaproteobacteria; order Burkholderiales; family Comamonadaceae; genus Comamonas; species Comamonas sp. JNW. The sequence continues at coordinate 22,343 of NZ_QETI01000011.1, read as the reverse complement.
CGACGAGGAAGGCGACGACAGCGGTCTCGATTGAGCAAGGGGAGCGGCGGGGCAAGCCGCAGCCCGTGACTGACAAACCGGCGGCGGCCCGCTAGCATCGAGGAACTCGACCTGATTCCCGAAGGACCAAGATGCAGTACCGCCAGCTGGGCGCCAGCCCCCTCCAAGTCTCCGCCCTGTGCCTGGGCACGATGATGTTCGCCGACCAGACCGACCTCCAGGAGGCGGCCGCCATCGTGGCCGATGCGCGCGCCCAGGGCGTCAACTTCATCGACACCGCCGATATCTACAGCAAGGGCGAATCCGAGCGCATGGTCGGCCAGCTGCTGCAAGGCCAGCGCGATGACTGGGTGCTGGCCACCAAGCTGGGCAACGCCATGGGCAGCGGGCCCAACCAAGGCTATTACTCGCGCGCCTGGATGCTGCGCGAGGTCGAGGCCAGCCTGCGCCGCCTGCAGACCGACCGCATCGACATCCTCTACCTGCACCGCGACCGCGCCGGCCTGCAGCTGCATGAGCCCCTGTATGCCCTCAAGCAGCTGATCGACAGCGGCAAGATTCTGTACTGGGGCCTGTCCAACTTTCGCGGCTGGCGCATTGTCGAAGCGGTCTACACCGCGCGCGAGATCGGCCTGCCACCGCCCGTCGTCTGCCAGCCCTACTACAACCTGCTCAACCGCATGCCCGAGACCGACATCCTGCCCGCCTGCGCGCAGTTCGGCATCGGCGTTGTGCCCTTCAGCCCCATTGCGCGGGGCGTGCTCAGCGGCAAGTACCAGCCCGGCATGGCGCCGCCCCAAGACAGCCGCGCCGGCCGCCAGGATGCCCGCATCCTGCAGACCGAGTTCCGCCCCGAATCCCTCTTGATCGCCCAGCAGGTGCAGCAGCACGCCGAGCAGCAAGGCATCAGCGCCGCGCAGTTCGCCACCGCCTGGGTGCTGGCCCACAACGCCATCAGCGCGGTCATCGCCGGCCCGCGCACCTTGAAGCAATGGCAGGACTACCAGCCGGCGCTGAACTACCAGATCACCGTGGACGACGAGCGCCTGGTCAACGGCCTGGTCAGCCCCGGCCACCCCTCGACGCCCGGGTACAACGACCCGGCGCATCTGTGGCCCCAGGGGCGGCTGGCATAAAACGCCTCTCTCTGAACGCAGTCACACCGCGCAAGCCCAAGCCAGCCCATAGGGGAGCTGCGCTGGGCCATAGAGAAAGTGCAGCACGCGCCGGCGACTGCCGCCAGTCGCTTTGGAGGAGGCATGCAGCAGCAAGGGTCGCATGACCAAGGCATCGCCTTGTGCGGCAGGGCATGTCTTTTCTCCACGGCGGTCGCGCACCTGCCTGGCACGCGTGGCATCGATGATCCCCATGGCATGCGAGCCCGGCACCACCCGCAAAGGGCCGTCATCGGGGCCGCAGTCATCCAGATGCACACGCACAGCCACCAGCTGCTCCAGCAACTGCTGCGGCGCTTGCACAAAGTGGGTCCCACCCTTGGCCGACCAGCCCGTCAACGCAGGATGCTCGACCCGGGCCTGGACGGCAATTGCCAGGTCCTGGTGCAAGGCGACCAGCCAGTTGGTATCTCTGGATTTTTCAAAATACGTGCACTGCACCGCCCTATGGCTTTGAGGAATCAATGCCGCCAAGCCCAGGGCCGTGCGCAGTTGCTTGGATAGCCGCTCGCACCATGGCAAGGACAGCAGATGGCGCGCACCTGGGCCATCGCCGGTTTGGCCCCGGGGTGCCTCCAGCGTTGCGGTGCATTCGGCAGCAGTCATCACGCCATTGACCAGCGCGAAGCCATCGCGCACGAAGGCAGCAGCGGCCATACGCTCAGTCCAGCCCCCGCACCAGCGATATCGCCTCGTCCACCCGGTCCACCGGGTGGATCGTGATGCCCTCGATCGGCTTTTTGGGCGCATTGGCTCTGGGCACCACGGCGACGCTAAAGCCCAGCTTGGCGGCTTCCTTCAGGCGTTCCTGGCCGCGCGGGGCGGGGCGCACTTCGCCGGCCAGGCCCACCTCGCCAAAGGCGATAAAGCCCTTGGGCAGTGCCTTGCCGCGCAGGCTGCTGGTGATGGAGAGCATGACAGCCAGGTCAGCGGCTGGCTCGCCAATGCGCACGCCGCCCACCGCGTTGACAAACACATCCTGGTCGGCGCAGGCCACGCCGGCATGGCGGTTGAGCACGGCCAGCAGCATCGCCAGGCGGTCGCGGTCCAGGCCCACCGACAGGCGGCGCGGGCTGGGGCCGCCGTCATCCACCAGCGCCTGGATCTCGACCAACAGCGGGCGCGAGCCTTCCAGGGTGACGAGCACGCAGCTGCCGGGCACCGGCTCGCTGTGCTGGCTCAGGAAGATGGCGCTGGGGTTGTTCACGCCCTTGAGGCCTTTTTCCGTCATCGCGAAGACGCCAATCTCGTTGACGGCGCCAAAGCGGTTCTTGATGGCGCGCACCAGGCGGAAGCTGCTGTGCGTGTCTCCTTCAAAGTACAGCACGGTATCGACCATGTGTTCGAGCACGCGCGGGCCGGCCAGTGCGCCTTCCTTGGTCACATGGCCGACCAGTACCACCGCGATGCCGGTGCTCTTGGCCATGCGCGTCAGGTGCGCCGCGCATTCGCGCACCTGGGCCACCGAGCCGGGGGCCGAACTCAGCTGGTCCGAGTACATGGTTTGGATCGAGTCGATGATGACGATGGCCGGCTGCCTGCTCTCGCAGGTGGCCAGAATCTTCTCCAGCTGGATCTCGCTCAGCACATCGACCTGGCTGTTGTCCAGCCCCAGCCGGCGCGAGCGCAGCGCCACTTGCGCGCCACTTTCCTCACCGGTCACATACAGGGCGGGCAGCCCCTGGCGCTGCAGCGCATCCACCGCCTGCAGCAGCAAGGTCGATTTGCCAATGCCCGGGTCGCCGCCGATCAGCACCACCCCGCCTTCGACAATGCCACCGCCCAGCACCCGGTCCAGCTCGGCAATGCCGCTGGGCGTGCGAGCCACCTCGGTGGCCTCGATGGCGGCCAGCGGCGTGACGGCCTGGGCCTGGCCGGCGTAACCGGTGCGGCCGGTCTGGCTCAGGCGGTTCTTGCCGCCACCTGCCGATTCGGCGGCGCTCTCCACCAGGGTGTTCCAGGCATTGCAAGCGGGGCACTTGCCCAGCCAGCGCGGGCTGGTGCCGCCGCATTCGCTGCAGATGTAAACGGATTTTTCTTTGGCCATGGGGTGGACGTTTCGGAACAGACACCCATGGTAACGGCGAGCGCGGCGCGCGGCCGGCAAATCGATTAGCATCCCCAAGCGATACGGCAGGCGCCATGCGCTGGCGCAGCCGCCAACCCCCATCCAAGGAGCCCCATGAGCCAAGACCTGACCCTGTACTACGCCCCCGGAACCTGCGCACAGGCCGTGCTGATTGCCTTGCATGAGGCGGGCGCCGCCTTTGAGGCCCAGCGCCTGAACATGGCCGAAGGCGCGCAGCGCACGCCTGCCTACCTGGCCATCAACCCCAAGGGCCGCGTGCCCGCCTTGGTCACCCCCCAAGGCGTGCTGACCGAGACGGCCGCGCTGCTGTTGTATGTGGCGCAAACCCACCCGGACAAACAACTGGCGCCGCTGAGCGACCCGTTCCAACTCGCCCGTCTGCAGGAGTTCAACAGCTACCTGGCCTCGACCGTGCACATCAGCCATGCCCACCGCCCACGCGCTGCGCGCTGGGCCGATGACGACGCCGCACAAAAGGCCATGCAGGCCAAGGTGCCGCAGAACATGCGCGATGCCTTTGCGCTGATCGAGCAGCACTACCTGGGCGACAAGACCTGGGTGATGGGCGAGCAGTACACGGTGGCCGACGGCTACCTGTTCACGATGGCCGGCTGGCTCAAGAGCGATGGCGTGGATATCAACGAGTTTCCGCGTGTCGCCGCCCATTACGCCCGCGTGGCAGCGCGCCCTGCGGTGCAGGCAGCGCTGGCCCAGGCCTGAGACGCTCCCAGTCTCAAGGCTGGTACTCAGCCGGATCCAGGTGCTCGGCCGGCGGCGGTGGCGGCCGGGATACCCCTGCCACCGGCTCCCAGCCTGAGCCGTTCCAGTCATGCATGGCCGCTTCGCGCTGGTAGAAGCGGGCCAGCAGCTGGGCCCCTGCGGTACTGCAGGCCTGGCGAACAATGCCGGCGCTGTAGACGGCCTCGTAGGCCAGGGGGGGCGGTATCTTGCCCACCACCTGCAGCTCGGCAGAGCGCGGCAGCTCGCTGCGCAGCAGCAGGCCCAGCTCCGCATCGCCCCGCGCCACCAACTGGGCCACCTGTGGGCCAAATACCTTGATGCTTTTGGGCAGAGCCTGGGCAGTCAAATCCAGCTCGCGAAACAGCTTTTGCTCGATAAAGTCGCTGCCATCGGCCGACGGGTAGGCGATGCTGCGGGTGGCCTCCAGCATCTTCTTGGCGTCTTCCGTGTCCTGGAGCACCGGCACGGGGCGGCCGGCCTGCACGATGGCCATCAGCGGTGAACGCACCACATCGTAGAGGCGCCCCGGCCGCACCAGGCCCTGGGCCTGCAACAGCTGCAACACCGCGCGCGGCGCCAGCACCAGATCGACACAGCCCGCCTGCTGCAGGTACTGGGCCAGCGCCTGCGCCACCGCAGGCGACGCGCCGTAGCCGGGCTCGGCGCGGATCTGGGTGGGGATCATCAGCTGCCCGGCCAGTGCCCGGTGCACAGGCACAAAGCTCTCGGTCATCAGCAGCTGCACCGGCAGGCTGGCCTGGCCCAGCGCGGGTTCGGGATCGGGCTGCGGCGGCTCGGAGGCACAGCCCAGCAGCGCCGCAGCGGCACAAATGAGCAAGAAGGAGCGGCGAAGAGGCATCAGGCGCATGCAGGCATTATCAGACAGCGGCGCCGTAGCCCTCTCACCCGCCCGTCAATGGGCCACGTTCAGCAGACGCCAGTCGATGTAGTTGTCCGCGCGGGTCGGGATGCTGACCTTCTTGCTGGCCGCCCAAGGGGTGATCAGGTTGAACAGCGGAATATGCGAGATGGCCTTGTGCTCGTTGAGCAGCACCTTCTCGATCAGCTGGTTGCGCAGCTTCAGATCGGTCTCGGTCTTGACGCGCTCGATCATGGCATCTTGCTGCGGGTCGGAGAAGCGGCCCAGGTTGAAGTTGCCGTCGCCACTGCCGCCAGGCGAGCGCAACAGCGCCTGCAGGCTGTAGTAGGCATCGAACGTGGGCACCGACCAGCCCAGCAGATACACGCTGGCTTCGTAGCGCTGGATCATCGGGAAGTAGGTCGCAAACGGGTAGGTGCGCAGCTTGGCCTTGATGCCCACCTTGGCCCACTGGGCACTGATGGCCTGGCACAGCTGCTCGTCGCTCGGGTAGCGGCCGGCCGGGCAGGAGAACTCGAACTCAAAGCCATCGGGGTAGCCCGCCTGGGCCAGCAGCTTTTTGGCGCCTTCGGCATCAAAAGCCAGGCGCTTATCAGCTTGCTTGGTCCAGCCATTCACATGGTGGGCAATCAAGGTGCCGGTGGGCTGGGCCAGGCCGCGCATCACCACGCGCTGGATGGTGCCCATGTCAATCGACTGGTACATCGCCTGGCGCACGCGCACATCCTTGAGAGGGTTCTTGCCCTTGACGCTGGACTGGGGCAGCTCGTCGCGGAACTGGTCCATGCCCAGGAACAGGGTGCGGTCAGCGGCGGATTCGAGCACCTGCAGGTTGGGTGCCTGCTTGATGCGCTGCAGGTCGTTCATGCTCGGGTCGATGATGAAATCCACCTCGCCCGACAGCAGCGCGGCGGTGCGCGTGGCGTCCGACTTGATCGGCGTGTAGACCGCCTGCGTGATGTTGCTGGGGTACTGGGCCTTGCCCCACCACTGCGGGTTGCGCTTGAGCACCAGGCGCGAATCCTGCGACCAGCTGTCGAGCACATAGGGGCCGGTGCCCAGCGCATGGCGGTGGGCATAGTTCTCATCCTTGGCCTTGATGTCCTTGGGCACCTCGGACTGGTGCTGCACCGCCCAGGGCTTGCTCATGATGCGCAGCTCGGTCAGCTGGTTGACCAGCACCGGGTTGGGCACGTCCGAGAAGATATCCAAGGTGGTGGCATTGACCACCTCGATGCGGTCAATGCCCTGGGTGTAGACCACAAAGCCGGAGCTCTTGGCCTTGGCGCGCTCGAGCGAGAACTTCACGTCCTCGGGCGTCAGCGGCGAGCCATCGCTGAAGGTCACGCCTTCGCGCAAGGTGATGCGCAGCTGCTTGGGGTTGATGCGCTCCCACTTGGTCGCCAGCGAGGGCTCGGGCTTTTGCGTCTGGCTGTTGTACTCGACCAGCGCTTCGTAGACGGCGCGGTGTACCGAGTTGTTGACCCCAACATTTTGCGCATGGATATCCCAGGACGAGAGGTCGGCCGAGCGGGTCCAGCGGAAGTTCGATGCCTGGGCAGAAAATGCCATGCCGGCCACTGCGCCGGCGATGGCCAGGGTGCAGACGCTGCGCGCCCAGCCGTTGCGGCCTTGCAGATAAGTGGTGGGTTGCATCACAGATTCCTTCATTCCATGCAAAAAATCAAAACGCCGCACTATGGCAGTGCAGCCCGGCCGCGCCAACGATTTATTCGTTGTATCGATATGGGCCTGGTGCTGCGCATTTTCTGCTAGCGGCGGGCGGGCAGGCCAGTGTAACGGCCCCGCCAAAAACCAGATGCAGCCTAGGCCGAGGCACGCCAGGCCAGCGCAACTGCGCCCGCAGCACTGTCCAGATCCCAGAGCGCGATGCCGGCATTCCAGCCCTTTTGCCGGTGATCGGCTTCGGCCAGTGCCAGCCCGGCGCATTTGAGCTGGGCTTCCAGCCGCGCCCATTGCCGGGCAAAGCCGCGCTGCCAATCCATGCGCTGCAAGCCGGTCAGTGTGGCGGCCGCATCAGCCTCCAGATACAGCGCAGCCACCGCCGGCCAGCCAGCGGCATCGATATTGGTCTGCGCATCCCCGGGCGGGCCCTGCACATCGATGCCGATGGCGCCGCCTTGCGTGCAGGCCCACACCGCCAGCGCATCGGCATAGCTGATGGACAGTTGCCACCCTGGCAGCACCTGCCCGTTGCGCAGCAGCTGCGGCGCCTGGCCGGCCCGGCGCTGCACGGCCAGTTGCGCTGGCTCGCAGCCCAGCTGCGGCGCCAAGGTCTCGCCAATGGCCAGGTAGACGGCCTCGCGCATGGCCTCGCGCGGCAGCGCGCCTGATGGCGCTGCGCCCGCCATCACCACCGCCTGGGCCTGTACCCGGCCCTGCAGCGCTGGCGGCAGGGCCAGCGGCTGCCTGGTCCAGTGAAGTGCTAGGCCCGCCATGGCGCAGCAGGCGCGCCCTGCCAGCGGGTGCCGGCGGGCAGGCGCTCGCCCTTCATCACCAAGGTCATCGGGCCCAGCTGCACGCCATCGCCCAGCTCGGCGCTGTAGAGCACGGTGCAGCGCGCGCCCACCGTCACCCGCGCGCCAATCACCACGTCATCGACCTTCATCACCCGGTCTTCAAACAAATGGGTTTGCGGGCAAGACAGCGCATTGAGCTCGCTGTGCGCGCCAATGGTCACGCAGTCATGCTCGGTGATGTCGGTGGTGTCCAGGTAGGCGCTGCTGGCAATCTTGCTGCCCAGCAGGTTCATCGCCAGATTGAGCCAGGGCGTGCCGCGCAGGTAGCGCAAGAAGTTGGGCACCGCAATGCCTTCGTACATGCTGGTCGTCGCCTCGGACAGCCAGACAAAGGGCGTCCACATCGGCGCAGCCTTTTTGCGGTAGCGCCCCACCAGCAGCCACTTGAACAGCGCCACCGCCCAGAAGGCGCCCAGGCCAAAGACCATGCCGGCGACGGCCAGATCCAGCACCACCGCACCCCAGCGGCCCGCTGCTGCCAACGGCATGGCGTCCAGCACAATCGCATAACCGGCGGCAATCACCAGCGCATGGGGCGCGCCAATGCGGAAGGCCTCGACCAGGCCCCGGCCCAGCACGCGGCGGCGTGACGGGGCAAAGGTCAGGTGGTCGGGATAGCCCTGCACGACTTCGCGCGCAGGCAGGTTGATGGCCGGCGAGCCAATCCAGGTCTGGCCAGCCTGCATGTCGGCATTGCGCGGCACGGCCGACATCACCCCGATCAGCACCCCTTCGGGGATGGTCGAGCCATCGGGCACATAGGCACCATTGCCGATAAAGCTGCGGCGCGAGACCACCGTGGGCTGCACCGTCATGTAGCCGCCGTCGATGCGCTCGTCGCCCAGCATCACCGCATCGGCCACAAAGCACTCGTCGCCCAGGGTCAGCATATCGGGCACCACGCCCAGCGCGGTCGACAGCTCGGTGCGCTTGCCCACCTTGGCGCCCAGCATGCGGTACCAACTGGCCGAAAACACCGTCGCATAGATGCCGTGCAAGGTCGCCAGGCTCCCCTCCTGGATCTGGTTGGTGAGCCACTTGCCCAGGTAGCGGCCGCTGTGCACCGACCAGGTGCCCGGCTGCAGCCGGGGCAGGAACAGGTAGCGGATCAAGGCGGCCACCAGCATGGTGCAGACCACCAGCACCAGGCTGGCAGGCAGCGCCAGCACAAAGAACTTGAAAAAGCGCAGGATAAAGGCACCCAGCGCATCGACCGTGCCGTCTTCGAGCAAAGGCCGCACCGAGATCGCGTCCACATCCAGCCAATCGATCAGCAAAAACGCCGGGAACACCGGCATGAAGAACAGGGTCGCGATGCTCAGGCCACCCACCGCATAGACCAGCATCTCCCAGGCGCGCCAGGCGGCGCTGGGCCGCAGGCGCTCGGGCATGCAGCTGGTGTCAAAGTCCGAGACGGGCTGGGCCGGTGAGCCGGTCCAGACGCTGCGCGCGGGCTGCACCTGGCCGTCGCTCAGGCTCGACTGCCCTTCCAGATGGGCCCAGTCGCCCAGGCGGGTATTGCCCTCCAGCACCACATAGGAGCCAATGCAGGCATCGGCACCGATATCGACCGTGCCCAGCAGCAGCCAGCCGCCTTCGACCCGGGCATTCTCCAGGCTCACCACATTGCCCACGCTCGCTCCGGCGCCAATGCGCAGCAGATCCGGGGCGCGCACCGTCATCGAGCCCAGCAGCACATCGTTGCCGATCTTGGCGCCCAGCGCGCGCAGCCACAGCGGAAACAGCGACGAGCCGGTGATCATGCCCACCGGCACGGCTTCCACGAGCCGGTCGGCCAGCCACCAGCGGAAATAGGTCAGGCCCCAGAGCGGGTAGCGCCCCGGCTTGAGGCGGCCGGCAATCAGCCACTTGCCGGCCCAGGCCACGACAAACTCCAGCACCGTGGCCAGCGCAAAGGCGAGCACCGACACTGCAATGGCCACGGCAACCGAATCGTTCTCGTCACCGGTAAAGAAGTGGTAGGTGAAGAACGGCGCCAGCCATTGCGCCATCTTGACCAGCACCAGCAAAGGAATCGCCACCGCCTGCGCAGCGCCACAGCGCCAGCGGCGCAGCGCCGAATGCTCGCGGAAAGCGCGCGGCGCCGCAGCCGGCGCATCGTCCGCCACCATGCTGGCCTGCAGCGCCTGGGCAATCGCGCCCACGCGGCGCTGCTGGTAGATGGTGCTGACGGTGGCCTGCGCAAAACGCGCATCGGCGCGCAGCACCGAGGTCAGGCGCGCGGCAAACAGCGAGTGGCCGCCCAGGTCGCTGAAGAAATCGAGCGAGCGGCGGATGGGCTGGCCCGGGAACATCTGCGCCAGCGCGGCAAACAGCAGCGCCTCGGCCGGGGTCTCGGCGGTGTCCGAATCACCGCTGTCCACCGCGGCACTGAGCGCGGCGGCACGCAGCGCCTTGCGGTCGATCTTGCCCGAGGTCAGGCGCGGCATCAGCGCCAGCGCCTCAAAGCGGGCCGGCACCATATAGGGCGGCAGGCGCTCGGCCAGCGCGCTGCGCAGCGCAGCATGGCTGGGGGGCGCATCCAGCGACACATAAAAGGCCACCAGCTGGTCGATGCCGTCATCCTTGCGCAGCAGCACCGCCGTGGTGCCCACACCGGGTTGCTGGGCCAGCACGGCCTCGATCTCGCCCAGCTCGACGCGAAAGCCACGGATCTTCACCTGGTCATCGGCCCGGCCCAGGCACTGCATCTGGCCTTTTTCATCGATGCGCGCCAGGTCGCCGGTGCGGTAGAGGCGCGTGTCATGCGGCCCTGCCGGCCAGGGGTTGTCCAAGAACTTCTCGGCCGTCAGCTCGGGCCGGCCCAGGTAGCCGGCGGCCACGCCGGGGCCGGTAATGCACAGCTCGCCCACCTCACCGGCCGGCAGCCCCACCAAGCGGGGCGCGGTGCCGGCGGGAAAGCTGTCCGCCTCGATCACCTGCACGACCACCATGCTGTAGTTGGGCAGCGGCGTGCCGATGGTGACGGGCTCGCCCGCCTGCAGCTCGGCCAGGCTCGCCGATACGGTGGCCTCGGTCGGCCCATAGGTGTTGAACAGCTGGCGCGGCGCGGCGGTGCCCGAGCGCGCCCAGCGATCGACCAGCGCTTCGGGGCACATCTCGCCACCCAGGTTGATGATGCGCAGGCTGGGCACATCCTGCGCAAACAGCGCCAGCAACGTGGGCACGGCATGCAGCACGGTGACCTGCTGCTCCAGCAAGGCCTGCGGTAGCGCCTCGGGGTCGCCGGCAATCTCGCGCGGCGCAATCCACAAGGTGGCGCCCACCAGGTAGCTGATCCAGATCTCCTCGAACGACATGTCAAAGGCCACCGAGAAGCCCTGGTAGACCTTGTCACCCAGGCGCACGCCCAGGCGCGCATTCTCGCTGCGCAAAAAGTGGCAGATGCTGCCCTGGTTGATGGCGATGCCCTTGGGCTTGCCGGTCGAGCCGCTGGTGTAGATCACATAGGCCGGATCGCCGGGCTGGGCATTGCTGCGCCGGCGCAGCGGGGTGCCAGCGGGCAGCTCGGCCAGCAGGTCCAGATCGGTCAGCAGCGGGCACAGCACCTGGGCATCGCGCAGGCCCTGCTGGGGCGTGGCAGCGGCCATCAGCAGCGCCTTGGCACTGGCGTCTTCGAGGCAGGTCGCAATGCGCTCGGGCGGTGTCTCGCTGTCAAAGGGCAGCCAGGCGGCGCCCGTCTTGGCAATGGCCAGCTGCAGGCTGAGCAGCGCGATGCCGCGCGGCAGCCACAGGCCCACCATATCGCCCGGGCCGATGCCCGCCTCCATCAGCCGGTGTGCCGCACGGCTGGCGTCGGCATCGAGCTGGGCATAGGTCAGCTGCCGCGCGCCGGCCATCAGCGCCACCTGCTCGGGGTGGGCATAGGCGGTGGCCTCGAACACATCGGCCAGCACCTCGTGGCGCAACAGATCGGGGCGCTCGGGCCCCCGCAAAACAACAGTCTCAGACATGGCAGCAATACCCGGCAGATGCAGAAGGCGCAGGCGCACCGCCTTTCTGCACAAAACGCCCCAGAATGGGGCATTCGCGCATTATGCGGCGGCGCCAATGCCCGCCAGGCCGGGATCACCCCTGGCAAGGCCTGCCTGAGGGCTGGGCGCAACGCTTTGCGCCCGGCTTAAGCCCCGCCTAATCTGCGGCGGCGGGTTGCGCAGCGGCGCTCGGCAACACCGCATCAGCCGACCAGCCCCCGCCCAGCGCGCGGTACAGCGCAATCTGGTTGTCCAGCCGGCTTTGGCGCAGGTTCACCAGCTCGGTCTCGGCCTGGAACAGGTTGCGCTGGGCATCGATCTGCTCCAAGTAGGACGCATAGCCCGCCTCGTAGCGGTCCTTGGCATAACCCAGGGTCTGGGCCAGCACGGCGCGGCGGCGCTCGGCGGCCTGCTCCTGCTCGGCCAGGCGCTGCACGCCCACCAGCGCGTTTTCCACATCGCCCAGGGCCGACAGCACCGCGCCCCGGTAGGCGTAGGCGGCCTGGTCGCGCTGGGCCGTGGCGCTGTCGTACTGCGCGTCGAGCCGGCCGCCATCCAACAGCGGCGCCAGCGCGCTCGCGCCCAGGCTCCAGACATTGATGGGGTTGTATTGCAGCGCATTGACAAACAGCCGCCCCGCGCTGGCGCTGAGGTTGACCTGGGGCAGATAGGCGGCGCGGCTGGCGCGCAGGCTGGCATCGCTGGCGGCCAGGTTCAGCTCGGCCTGCACCAGGTCCGGCCGGCGCCGCAGCAGGGACGAGGGCAGCGCAGCGGGCACCACCGGCATCTGCAGCCGGGCAAAGCCCTGGCCGTCGGCCGCAGCGGTATCGCGCACGGCGGGCACGTCACCGGCCAGCAATTGCAACGCGTTGTACTGGCGCGCAATGGCCAGCTCCAGCGGCGGGATCTGGCCCTGGATGGCCTCGTACTCGGCCTGCGCCTGCGTCACCTGCAGGCGCGAGATATAGCCCACCGATTCCTGGTCCCGCGCCAATTGCAGCGCGGTGCTGCGGGTCTGCAGGGTCTGGCGCGTCTGGGCCAGCTGCGCCTCGCGGCCCAGCAGATCGACATAGGCCTGGGCCGTGGTGGCCGCCACCGTCAGCGCCACCGCATCGCGGTCGGCCTGGCTGGCGCGGTACTGCAGATCGGCTGCGGTACTTCGGTCACCCAGGCGGCCCCAGAGATCGGGCTCCCAGCTGGCCTGCAGTTGGGGCTGGACGGAGCGGCTGGTGGTGATGCCCGAGGTGGTCAAGGTGTGGGTGGCGCCCACATTGGCGCCCAGCGACAGGCTGGGTTGCAGCGCGGCATCGGCCGCCGCCAGCTGGGCGCGGGCTGCGGCCACTCGGGTGCCGGCCACCTGCAGGTTGGCATTGCGCGCCAGCGCCGCCTGCACATAGCCGTTGAGCTTTTCATCGCCAAAGGCCTGCCACCAGGCGGTGGGCACCGCCGCTTGCGGCCCGCTGGTGGCAGCAGCCTCGGTCTGCGCCCAGGTGCTGGGCACGGTGACGGCCGCATCGGTGGGCGCCTGGCGCAGTGCCGGCGCACAACCGGCCAGCAGCAGGGCCATGCCCAGGACCGTCAGCGTGGTGGCGGCCGAGCCTTGCAAAAACCGGCTGCGGGTCATGGCCGGTCTCCTTGCGCTGCGGCCTTGGCTGCGCGCGTGTCCACATGCACTTCGACGGACATGCCCGGGCGCAGGCGGGCGGCGAGCGGCTGGTTCGGGTCGATCGCAATGCGGATCGGCAGCCGCTGCACGATCTTGATGAAGTTGCCCGATGCGTTGTCGGCCTTGATGACGCTGAACTCCGAGCCGGTGGCCGGTGCCATCTGCTCGATACGGCCAGTCAGCTCGGCGCCTTCGAGCGCATCGACATAGAAGCTCGCCGCCTGGCCCTGCTGCATGTGGGCGATCTGGGTTTCCTTGAAGTTGGCCACCACCCACAGCTGCTCGGGCACCAGGAACAGCAGCTGCGTGCCCGAGGCCACATACTGGCCCAGGCGCACCGAGGCCTCGCTGATCTGGCCATCGCGCGGCGCACGCACCACGGTGTTGTCCAGGTCGATCTGGGCCAGGCCCAGCTGGGCTTGGGCGGCCTTCACCTGCGCTTCCAGGCTGGCGCGTGCCACCTGGGTGGATTTGATGCTCTGCTCGCCAATGCGGATATCGGCCTGCGCCTTTTGCACATTGGCCTTGGCCAGCTGGCTGGTAGCACGCGACTGGTCGCGCTCGCGCAGCGACACCGAGCCGCGCGCGGCCAGGTCCTCGACCCGCTGCAGATCGGCTGCCGCGCGGCGCGCTTCGGCGTCCACCGCCGACAGGCTGGCCTGGCGCGCACCCAGGTTGGCCCGGTTTTGCGCCTGGGTCTGGTCCGAGTTGGCCAGCTGCGCGCGGGCATTGTCGAGCTGCGCCTGGGCCTGGGCCACTTTTTCGGCATAGATGCGGTCATCGATGCGCAGCAGCACATCACCGCGCTTGACATGGGCATAGTCCTGCACGTTCACTTCCGTCACATAGCCGCTGACCTGGGGCGCCAGCACGGTGATCTGGCCGCGCACATAGGCGTTGTCGGTGCGCATCACGTCGGAGGCAAAGGGCGGCAGCTTCCAGGCCCAGAGCACCAGCAGCACGCCGGCCAATGCGACGACCGCCATGGTCAGCACCGCGCGGCGGCTGGGCCGGATCAGCTTGGCCGTCGGCGATGCTGTGGGTGCGGGGGTGGCTGCCGTAGCAGCGGCTGCCGACGCTTGGGCAGCCGATGCGGCGGCCGCAGCCGCCGTGGCTTGGGGGGCAGCGGGCTGCGCTGCGGGAGCGGGGGCCGCTTGGGGGGTGGGTTTTTCAGTATCAGCCATTGTTGTTGCTTTGTAGATAGGGATCGAAAAAGGGGATGGAGGTCAGACGGGCGCCGGCAGCTCACCCCGGCGCCGCGCCAGCCAGGCCAGCATGTGCTGGGGCAGCACGCGGTAGAACGCCCAGGCCAGAAAGGCCAGCGCCATCGCGCCAATCACGCGGAACACATCGTTGAAGGCGCGCACCGCCGCCTCACGCCGGATCACTTGCACCAGCTGGGCCTGGCTTTGGGCACCGCGCTGCACCGGGTCGGTGATGGTGCGGCCGAGCGACTGCGACTGCTGGGCCAGGCGCTGCGCAACCAGCGGGTTGGTCACCGGCATATCGGCAGCAATCGCCTGCGTGTAGAGCTGGGCGCGCTGCTGCTGGATGCTGCCCAGCAGCGCGGGGCCGAGCAGACCGCCCAGACTTTGGGTGACCGAGAACAGCACGACAAAGGTGACCATGTGGTCCAGCCCCTTGCCCAGCGCGCGCTGGATGCCGATCATCATCACCGGCCCCATGAACAGCGCCGCCGAGAACGCGATCAGGAACTGGCTGAAGAAAAAGTCATGCGGACGGCTCAGGCTGGTGGAGTGCAGATCCAGCCAGCCGCCCACGCCGATCAGCAGGATCGAGGTCAGGATCTGCGGCAGGATGGCCTGGGGGCTGAAGGTGGCAGCACCCACGATCACGCCCAGCAGCATGCCGACAAAAATGACGCCGTACAGCGCCTGCAGCTGCTCGGGCACCACGCCCATCGCGCGCAGCAGGCCGACCACGCCATAGTTCTGCTCCGAGATCATGAAACGCATCATGATGGCGCCGGCCATGAAGGTCAGCGTCGTGGGGTGCATCAGCCAGCGCAGCTGGATCAGCGGCGTGCGCCGGCTGTATTCCAGCAGGGCGGCCAGCGCAAACAGCACCAGCGACGCGATCAGCGCATAGGCCAGCCAGGGGGCGTTGAACCACCAGGCATTGACGCCCTGGGCCAGCACCGCGCACAGCAGACCCACCGCAGGCGCCACCAGCAGGAAGGTCACAAAATCCAGCGGCTCGAACACATGGATCTGCAGGCCGCGCGGCAGCTTGAGCACCACCACGGCGGCAAAGGCCATCAGCGCCAGACCCGCCTCGAATGCATACAGATGGGGCCAGGGGTTGACGTTGACCAGCGAAGGCGACAGCACCCAGGCCAGCGGCACGGCGATCGAGGACATGTTCATGCCCAGGATGAAGGCCGAGGGCACCTTGGAAGCCGGAAAGCCCTGCATCACATACATGACGGCCAGCGAGGTGGTGGTGGCACCGGCAAAACCAGCGACGGCCCGCACCACGATGGACATGGTGTAGCCTTCGACAAACACGTGCAGCAGCGCCAAGAGCGCATAGATGCCCAGGCCCCATTCGGCAAACACCCGCAGACCCAGCTGCTGGCGGCTTTTGAAGACCAGCAGGTTGGCCGTCACATTGACCATCACATAGGCCGCAGGCAGCCAGGCGGCCTCGACCGCTGTCAGGCCCAGCTGGCCCTGAATCGAGGTGAGGTTGGCCGTGACCAGGCCATTGCCCAGACCCCCAACCAGCCCGACAAACAGACCCACCATGATGTAGGCAATGCGCCGGGGCAGCGTATGCTGCAGCCGCGCGGGCGAGCCCGGCAGCACGGGGCGCTCATGCGTCTCCCAATCCGGGGGTTGCTCGACATAGCGAAAGGCAGGCGCGTTCATACCGTCTCCCTGGCATCCATGCGCAGGCCCTCGGTGATCAGCTGCCAGGCGCGGTCGCTCAGCTGCAGGCGCTCGGCCGGCGTGCGGCCGCGCCGCGCCGCGCTGAACATGCCCACAATCAGCAGCAGATCAGCGCCCTGCAGATCCTCCCGGCAGCGCCCTGCCGCCTTGGCTTGCAGCAGCAAGGGCGTCACCAGCGCCAACAGGCGCGCGCGCAGGTCGACGACCAAGGGGTCATCGAGCGGCAGCGAGCGCCAGTAATCGGTCAGCGGAACGGTCAGCACCGAGTCATGCGCCCAGAGGCGCAGAAACTCGAACAGCGCATCGGCATCACCCGTCTCACTCAAGGCATGGGCCTTGGCGGCCAGCCGCTCCAGGATATGGATCAGCAAGGCCCGCAGCAGCGCCGAGCGGTCCGCAAAATTGCGGTACAGCGTCGTGCGGCTCACCCCGGCGCGCTCGGCCACCACATCCAAAGCCACCGTCACCCCCTGCTCGGTAAACACATGCAGGGCCGCATCGAGCAACTGGCTGCGATGGGCCAGCGCATCACTGCGGGGTTGGCGTTCTTTGGTGGTCATGGGGTGGAGGCAAAAGAATTAAACGTACAAAACTGTACGCTAATTTTTTCAGGCCTGCACAAACCCTGAGAGCATCAGGGTAAACCCGTGGGTGGTTTTATTTATAGATTTGTATTTTTTGGGCTGAACACTAATATCTATGAATGCCTCGCCAAAATACGCCGCCCTCGGACTACCCGGAAATCGTGCTGCAGCAGATCAAACAGCTGGGCCTGAACATTGCGATTGCACGCAAGCGTCGTGGTGAATCACAGGCGCAATGGGCCATGAGGCTGGGCGTTTCGCAACCCACAATGGCCCGTATCGAGCGTGGGGACCCATCCGTGGCCATGGCGTCCTATGTGATGTGCATCTGGTTGGTCAATCCACGCAGTTCTTTGGCGGAACTGATTGCGCCGCAGCATGACCATAGCGCGCTGGAGAAAGAAATAGCACGCGTCCGGAGCAAGCGCTCACCCGACAAGCAAGCCAACCTCTACAGTGCAAGCGCAAAGGAAGCTCCACCAGACGCGGGACCGCCTGGCCAGGCGGGGTCAGCCATTTCCCCGCTGAAAAAAATGTCATCCACACAGACAGGCCCTGGCTTTTCCAGCATCCACCCGGGTATTGCAGCGCTGCTGAACAAATCCCACCCAAATGAGCCATGAGTGAACTCGCAGCCAGCATCGACCGCGACGCGCTCAGACGGCAAAGGCAGGCTTTTCTTTAAAGTCTGCGGGGCTGGAAGAGTCCTTCAACAACGAAGGCGCAGCGCCAACCCAGCCCTTGACGAATCTGCCTATTTTTGAGGCATCTCAGCGCCCATCCACGACCACCGGCACCCGTGGCGCCACCGCGCACATCAGCTCATAGCCCACCGTGCCAGCGGCCTGGGCCACTTCGTCGATGGAGAGCACCGTGCCGTTGGCCGCGCGGCCCCAGAGGGTGACCTCGCTGCCCCAGCCCGCTTGGGGGATGTCCGTGAGGTCGACGGTCAGCATGTCCATGCTGACCCGGCCGATCAGGCGCGAGCGCTGGCCGTCGACCAGCACGGGGGTGCCGTTGCCGCAGTGGCGCGGGTAGCCGTCGGCATAGCCGCAGGCGACGACGCCGATGCGCATGGGCTTGCCGGCGGTGAACGCCGAGCCATAGCCGACGGTGTCGCCGGGCTGCAGCTCCTGCACGCCGATGACCTTGGCCGACAAGCTCATCGTCGGCTGCAGGCCCCAGTCATCTGCCGTTTGCAGCGGGTAATCGGGCGCGCTGCCGTAGAGCAGGATGCCGCCGCGCACCCAGTCGCCGCGCTCGCTGGCCGACATACCGGGGTTGCGCAGCATCGCGGCGCTGTTGCAGATGCTGCGCTCGCCGGGCAGGTCCAAGGTGGTCTGGTTGAACAGCGCCATGGCCGCGCCAATGCCCTTGGCGGTGTCGGCATCGCTGAAATGGGTGATGAAGGAGATCTCGTCGACCTGGGGCAGCGCATTGAGCCGGGCCCAGGCCGAGCGGTAGCGCTCGGCGGTGAAGCCCAGGCGGTTCATGCCGGAGTTCATCTTCAAAAACACGCGGTGGGGCTGCTGGGTCTTGTGGGCGGCGAGCCAGTCGATCTGCTGGTCGCAGTGCACCGTGTGCCAGAGGTTCAGGCGCGAGCACAGCTCCAGGTCACGGGCATCGAAAACGCCTTCGAGCAGCAGGATCGGGCCGCGCCAGCCCAGATCGCGGATGCGCTGGGCCTCGGACGGCTCCAGCAGCGCAAAGCCGTCAGCGGCGCGCATGCCATCAAACACCTGCTCGATGCCATGGCCGTAAGCGTTTGCTTTCACCACGCACCACAGCTTGGCGTCTTGGGCCGCCAGACGGGCACGTGCCAGGTTATGTTGCAAGGCAGCAGTGTGAATGGTGGCTAGAATGGGGCGCGGCATGGCAAATACTCACAACAAGATTATGAAAACCCCTAGTATTCTGGCACCGTGCTTTCGCCCCTGCGTGCTATAACCTCGACTCCCTACACGCAGCTTACAAATTTCTCGCGCCATTAGCATCCCTTATCAGCCTCCCAACGAATGAAGCGCGGTTTCTACACCATCATGTCGGCGCAGTTTTTCAGCTCGCTGGCTGACAACGCCCTGTTTGTCGTTGCCGTCGATCTGTTGATCAGCGCAGGCGCTGCGGAGTGGCAGCGTGCCGCCCTGGTGCCCATGTTCGCGCTGTTCTACGTGATCCTGGCACCGTTTGTGGGCGCCTTTGCCGATGCCTACCCCAAGGGGCAGGTGATGTTCATCAGCAATGCGATCAAGGTGATCGGCTGCCTGCTGATGCTGTTTGGCCACCACCCGCTGCTCGCCTATGCCGTCGTCGGCCTGGGCGCTGCCGCCTACTCCCCGGCCAAGTACGGCATCCTCACCGAGCTGCTGCCGGCCAGCCAGCTGGTGCGGGCCAATGGCTGGATCGAGGGGCTGACCATTACCTCGATCATCCTGGGCGTGCTGCTGGGCGGCCAGCTGGTGGGCCCGCAGGTCTCGGGCTGGCTGCTGTCCTTTGATCTGCCCCTGATCGACACCCCCATTGATACCCCTTCCGAGGCGGCGATCTGCGTGATCGGTCTCTTGTACGCAGGTGCGGCCTGGTTCAATACCCGCATCCCGCGCACCAGCACCCAGCTGGTGCCACTGCGCCAGGACACGAGTCGCAGCATGTTCTCCAACGTGATGGACCTGCTGCCCGACTTCTGGCGCTGCAACAGCCGCCTGTGGCGCGACAAGCTCGGCCAGATCTCGCTGTCGACCACCACCCTGTTCTGGGGCGTGTCGGGCAATCTGCGCTATATCGTGCTGGCCTGGAGTGCGGTGGCACTGGGCTACAGCACCACCAAGGCCTCGGCGCTGGTCGGCGTGGTCGCCATCGGCACGGCAGTTGGCGCCATCCTCGCTTCGATGCGTATGAAGCTCGATGGCGCCACGCGCGTGATCCCGCTGGGCATTGCGATGGGCCTGCTGGTGGTGTGCATGAACTTTATCCATAGCATCTGGCTGGCGGTGCCGTTTCTGGTGGTGCTGGGCGGCCTGGGTGGCTTTTTGGTGGTGCCGATGAACGCCCTGCTGCAGCACCGGGGCCACAACCTGATGGGCTCGGGCCGCTCGATTGCGGTGCAGAACTTCAACGAGCAGGCCTGCATCCTGGGCCTGGGTGTCGTCTACAGCATGTTCACCCGCTTTGGCATGTCGGCCTATGGCGCCATCACCTGCTTTGGCCTGCTGGTGGCCGGCATCATGTGGTGCATCCTGCTGTGGCACCGGCATAATTGCAAGCAGCATCCGCAGGAAGTCCAACGGCTGCTGGACATTGCCCGCCACGACCACCACCACTGAGTGATCCGCCGGTGGGCCTCGCGCCAAGCCCATCCGCCCCTCCTGCATCCCTTAGAAAAATTGAAAGCGGACAGCGCCTGTTGACCCCAGGCGCTGTTTCACATCGCCCCATGCTCACCGCGCTGCCCTTTTTAGCCCTGATGACCAACGCCCTGATCTGGGGCACGATCTGGTGGCCGTTCCGCCAGCTGCAGGCCCTGGGAGTGCACCCGGTGCTGGGCACGGCCCTGGTCTACCTGATCCTGTTTTGCGGGCTGCTGCTGGTCAAACCGGCGGCAGCGGCCATTGCTCGGCGCCACCCGCTGCTGCTGCTGCTGGCCTTTACCTCGGGCAGCACCAATGTGCTGTTCAACTGGGCGGCCACCACCGGCGATGTGGTGCGCGTGGTGCTGCTGTTTTATCTGATGCCCGCCTGGTCGGTGCTGCTGGCCTGGTACTTTCTGGGTGAAAAGCCCAACAAGTACTCCATCCTGCGCCTGGTGCTGGCCTTCAGCGGCGTGCTGATCGTGATGATTCCGGCCGGCGCCACCTGGCAGAGCCTGACAGCCAACCTTTCGCTGCCCGATGCGCTGGCCATTGTCGGGGGCTTTACCTTTGCTGGCACCAATGTGGTGTTGCGCAGCCAATACCGCGTGCCGGGTGAGGCGCGCATGCTGGCCATGTTCTTTGGCGGCCTGGTCGCCGCCGGCGCCATGTCGGTGCTGGGCATCTCCCTGGGCCGCATGCCGGCCATGCCCGATATCGCCTGGAGCTGGCCGCTGATGGTGCTGGTCGTCGCTGTGCTGATCATGCTAAGCAACTGGACCTTGCAATACGGCGCCTCGCGCCTGGCCGCCACCACCGCAGCGGTGGTGATGCTGTCCGAGGTGGTGTTTGCCAGCGCGTCCAATGTGCTGATCGAGGGCACGGTGCTCTCGGGCCGCCTGCTGCTGGGCGGCGCGCTGGTGCTGTCGGCCTCGCTGATCGCGGCGCTGGAGTCGCGCCTGCCCTGAATGGTGTGACGGTGGGTTAGCGACTAAGATAGCCGCCATGCCCGCAACACCGCACACGATCCAGGACTTTGTTCTCCACGACGCCAGCGCCAAGCCCCTGCCGCTGTCGCGCTATGCCGGCCAGGTGGTGCTGGTGGTCAACACGGCCACCGCCTGCGGCTTTACGCCGCAGCTCCAAGGGCTTGAAGCCTTGCAGCAACAGTATGGCCCCCAGGGCCTGCAGGTGCTGAGCCTGCCCTGCAACCAGTTTGGCGCCCAGGCCCCCGGCAGCAACACCGAGATTGCGCAGTTTTGCGAGCTGAACTACCAGACGAGTTTCCCAAGCCTGGCCAAGGTGGAGGTCAACGGCCCGCACACCGACCCGCTGTTTGTCTGGCTCAAGGCGCAGGCCCCGGGCCTCCTGGGTGGGCGGATTCTGTGGAACTTCACCAAGTTTTTGGTGGCGCGCGATGGCCGCACGGTGCAGCGCTTTGCCCCGATGACCAAACCCGCCAAGCTAGCAGCGGCTATCGAAAAGGCCTTGGCTGCTTCTTAAATACCAAACGGCGCTCAGTCCATCAGCGCCGTCTCCAGCCCGGCGGCAATGCTGGCCAGGCCCGCAATCACACAGACCGCACCCCAGAACTTGCGCAGCCAGCGGCGCTTGGTGGTGCTTGTGGTGGTATCGGGCTTCATGGCGGTCTCCTTGCCAGGTCTCAGACGGTCAGTGTAAGCAGCGGCTGATTGGTGATCAAGCCAGCACATAAAAAAAGCTGTCCACGCTTTTAGAGCGCGGGCAGCTTTTTACTGGGCGAAGGCAGGATTTATTCAGCAGCAGCGCTGTCGTCGGCCTTGGCGGCGGCCGGCTCGGCCACCTCGTCCTCGTCCGCCGCTTCGGGGGCCGCAGGGGCTGCTGCCGGGCGAGCAGCAATCGCCTTGGTCTGGGCGGCGCGGTGCAGGTGGCGCTCCACGGCAGCCGGGTGCATGCCGTACATGTCGGCAAACTCGGCCACGCTCTTGCCGCTGGCGGCATGGGCGGTCGCCAGCGCCTCGGCCTTGGCGTCGAACTCGGCCACTTCCTGCATGGCAGCAGCGAGCATCGCCTGGGTTGCTTCATCCTTGACCTGGACCTTGGCCAGGAAGTCGTCGCGGCTCAGGTCCGATGCAATATAGGCCATGCCAATGCGGCGGCGCAGCTTGAGCTGCAGGTCTTCGCCGTCGCGCGGCTTGCGGCGGCGGAAGGACTCCACCAGCGCATGGAACACGTGCTCAGGCGCCATCGCCTCGACCACCTGGCCTTGCAGGTCATGGCGGGGCTGGCCCATGGCCACGGCGTTGAGGTAGCGGGTCGAGCGGGTATGCAGGCCCAGGAAAAAAAAAAAAAAAAAAAAAAGAAAAAAAAAAAAAAAAAAAAAAAAAAAAAAAAAAAAAAAAAAAAAAAAAAAAGAAAAAAAGAAAAAAAAAAAAAAA